>JANOVQ010000001.1:0-2594 GCA_031417495.1 Pseudomonadota bacterium
TGTTTGGCCCAGCGTCTAAAAAGCTGCCTTACATTGAGTGTTCACCCTTTGGTCCTGGCACCCCGCCGGCCACCGACTGTTTAACGGCCAACATTAACAGCTATCCCACCTGGATTATTCGTGAGGGGCGTCAGGAAAAAATGCTGAGCGTGCCGGAGCTGGCTGCATGGTCGGGCTTCTCCTTACCGCCGGCAGTCGAGCAAACGAAGTGACCGCATGGCGCGTCCCGCGTCAGCCGATTCCCTGGCGGACGTTGCGCGATCCTGGTCACTTTCTAAGTCTTGGCGGAGGAACTGGCTTACTGCCGTGGACTCCTGGGAGCTGGGGTTCGCTGGTCGGCGTAGGGGCATTTTATCTATTAGATCCCTTGGGCGAGGTTGCCTATTGGGGCGTGTTGAGCGTTCTGTGGGCCGTAGGAATACCGCTCTGCGGCCGCACCAGCCGCGTGCTGGGTGTTAAAGATCATGGGGCGATTGTGTGGGACGAGATCGTCGGCGTTATGATAGCCCTCGGCCTGTGCGGGACCTCGCTGTTGGCCGTGGGCCTAGGCTTTGCCACCTTTCGGATACTTGATATCTGGAAGCCCTGGCCGATAAGCCTGCTCGACCAACGCCTCGAAGGAGGGCTCGGTGTGATGGCCGACGATTTAGCCGCAGGCGTGTTTGCGGGGCTTGCAATCCTATTATTTAAATATCTATCATAGGGTTAAAGCAACAAGCGATATTTGACATTAAAACAACTTCAAGGCCCGGGAATGTCAAATGTAATTAAGGCAAGCCGCCTTCTAGGCGTGCTCCTCCTGATCGCGCTGCCGTTTATGGCAGGCGCGGATATCTACAAATACGTGGATAAGTATGGTCGCGTGTATCTCACCGACCGCCCCGCTCACCCTGGGTATAAACGGTTAGTTAAAACCTGGAAGGGCTGGTCGGAATCCTCTCGCGCAAGCTCCATTAACTACCGCGCGCTGGCCGCCAATCGCAAACGCTTCAGTCGCACGATTGAACTCGCCGCGAAAAATCACAAGTTGCCGACCGCGCTGGTGCACGCAGTGATCACCGCTGAATCGGCCTACGATCCGAATGCGATTTCGACCGCCGGCGCAGTCGGGTTGATGCAATTGATGCCGCAGACCGCCGCCCGTTACGGCGTGACCAACCGCAAAGATCCGACTGCGAACATTGCAGGGGGCACCCGCTATTTGAAGGATCTGCTGGGGATGTTCGATAACGATCTGGTATTGGCGATCGCCGCTTACAATGCCGGCGAAGGAGCCGTAGAACATTACGGCCGCCAGATTCCGCCCTATCAAGAAACCCGGACCTACGTGCGCCTGGTGCTTAAGTACTACAACGATTACAAGAAAATGCTGATGTAAGGTCGGGCGTTTGTACGCCCTACCTTACGCGTGACGAATCTGCAGACCTATTCGTCGGTCACACAACCTTCTGACGCAGTCTTCACCGTTTTAATGAATTTGTACAAGGTGCCACGAGTCGCCTTATAGGGCGGCATTGTCCATTTGGCGCGACGACGTGCCATCTCTTCCTCGGCGACGGCGACGTCCAGGCGACCGCTCTCTGCATCGATTGTAATCACGTCACCATCCTGAATGAGCGCAATCGGGCCGCCAAGCTGTGCTTCGGGGACTACATGACCAACCAGAAAGCCGTGTGAGCCGCCTGAAAAACGTCCGTCGGTGATTAATGCGACCGCACTGCCGAGGCCGACACCCATCAGCGCGGAGGTGGGGGTCAGCATCTCGGGCATCCCGGGTCCGCCTTGGGGGCCTTCATAGCGGATGACGACGACGTCACCTTGGTTGATGCCCTTTTGTTCGAGCGCCAACAGCATGTCCTCTTCGGAATCGTAAACTTTGGCAGGTCCCACAAAGCGCAAGCCTTCTTTCCCCGTGATTTTTGCCACCGCGCCATCAGGGGCCAAATTGCCGCGCAAGATTTGGATATGACCGGTCGCCTTGATTGGATTTGATAGCGGCCGCAAGACTTCTTGTCCTGGCGTGAGGCCGGGCACTTCTGCGAGATTCTCCGCCAGTGTTTTTCCGGTGCAAGTCAGGCAGTCGCCATTCAATAAGCCATTTTCGAGTAAATATTTCATGACGGCCGGGATCCCGCCTATTTTTTGCACGTCTTCCATGACGAAGCGTCCGCTGGGCTTTAAATCCCCGAGGAACGGTACGCGGTTGGTGACGGTCTGAAAATCATCGAGTGCGAGTTCGACCCCGGCGGCGCGTGCCATCGCAAGCAGATGCAGCACCGCATTGGTCGAGCCGCCGAGGACGGTGACCACCACCATCGCATTTTCGAAGGCCGCACGCGTCATGATGTCGCGCGGTTTGATATCGCGCTCCATCAACAGGCGAATGGCGGCCCCGGCGCGCAGGCATTCCTCGCGTTTGAGGGCATCCACAGCCGGGGTCGAGGAACTATAGGGGAGGGACATGCCCATCGCTTCAATTGCGGAAGCCATCGTGTTGGCGGTGTACATGCCACCGCAGGCGCCAGCGCCAGGGCAGGCATGGCGCACAATTTCCGCGCGCCGAGCGTCATCGATAGTCCCGGCCAAATAGGCGC
>JANOVQ010000002.1:0-1676 GCA_031417495.1 Pseudomonadota bacterium
GGCGAGGGCGGCGATTCGACGCACCCACTGGCGTCGCCCCTATACGCTCGACTGGAGGGGTTGCCGCCGACCCTGATCATGGTGGGCACGCACGAGATCCTTCACGACGATTCGACTCGTTTTGCAGAGAAGGCACTTCGCGAAGGCGTCAATGTCACGCTGGAGATTGCGCAGGATATGGTGCACATATGGCCTTTCTTTGCGGCAGTGCTACCCGAAGGCCGCGAGGCCGTCGAGAGAATCGGTCGCTACGTTCAGCAACACACCTGAGAACGCGTCACGCTCATTATTTCCCCGAAGGAGAAGAGTTGTTATGCACATGACCGAAGAACGGCGGATGATTCAGTCGGCGGCTCGCGAGTTCGCCATGAAGGAAGTTCTGCCAGTAGCCAACAAGCTCGATCCAATCAAGGGCGACATCCCGATGGAGTTGCGCGACAAACTGGCGCAGATGGGTTATTTCGGCATCATGATTCCCGAGGAGTACGGCGGCTTGGGGCTGGGCAGCTTCGAGTACTGTCTGATCACCGAGGAGTTGGCGCGCGCCTGGATGAGCGTGTCCTCAATCATTGCGCGAACCAACACCATTCCCGGCATCGGCAAGATGTCGAAAGCGATGAAGGCCGAGTTCCTGCCCAAGGCCGCGCGCGGCGAGTGGATCGGCGCGCTGGCGATGTCGGAGCCTGGCACCGGATCGGATCTGTCCAGCCTGTCGTGCCGCGCCAAGCGCGATGGTGACTCGTGGCTGATCACCGGAAACAAGTACTGGTGCACGTTTGCCGACGCCGCCGACTACATCGTCGTCGTAGCTCGTACCAGCCCGGCGCCAGAGGGCAAAAAGCATCGCGGCATGTCGGCGTTTCTGGTGCAAAAGAAGCGCGGCGAATTCCCGCGCGGTTTGCAAGGCTCATCGATCCCGAAAATCGGCTACTTTGGCATGAAAACCTACGAACTGGCGTTCGATGAGTTGCGGGTGCCGGCCGACGCACTGCTGGGCGAGGAGGGCGACGGCTTCTACCTGTTCACCTCAACCATGGAATGCGCGCGGGCCCACACGGCTGCCCGCTCGATTGGTTGCGCGCGCGGCGCGCTCGAGGACTCAATTGCGTACGCGGAGGAGCGTGTGCAGTTCGGCGCGCCGATCTCGAAACTGCAGGCAATCCGCTTCAAGATTGCCACCATGGCCACCGAGATCGAAGCCGCGCGACAGTTGAACTACTTCGTCTGCACACAAATCGACGCCGGCGGGCGCTGCGACCTGGAAGCTTCGATGTCCAAGCTGTTTGCCTCCGAGATGTCCGAGCGAGTCACCAGCGAGGGTCTGCAGATTCATGGTGGCGCGGGCTACACGACCCTGCACGCCGTCGAGCGCTACTGGCGTGATGCGCGGCTGACCAAGATCTTCGAGGGCACTTCGGAAATTCAGCAGCGCATTATTTCCGATCGACTGTTAGGTCGATGACCTGCCGGTCCGTTAACACACTTGGCCAGTACTTCACTTGAATAAGGACCCCTCATGAACCGTCCCCGCCGCGCCCGGCGCGTCCAATTGTCGACCCCCGGCTCCTCCGAAAAGATGATCCTGAAAGCAGCCGCCAGCAACGCCGATCACGTCTTCCTCGACCTCGAGGACGCGTGTGCGCCCAATCAAAAGGTGGCCGCGCGCAAGAAGATCG
>JANOVQ010000003.1:0-2167 GCA_031417495.1 Pseudomonadota bacterium
CGGGCCGCGGGTGTCGAGTTGACGGGCGCGGCGAACACGCTGTGGTGGACTGAAGACCGGCAGCTTGCCGCAGACAATACCGATGGCGCCGGGCTAATCGTTGATCTCACACGGCACTGGGGTCTTAACCTAGAAGGGAAAAGTTTGCTCGTGCTCGGCGCTGGAGGGGCCGCTGCGGGCGTTATTCCTTCCTTGTTGGCGGCGAAACCGGCCATGCTGCGAATCTTGAATCGCGATTCATCGCGCGCGGAAGCACTGGTGGAGAGATTCAAGACGCTGGGCCCGCTCGCTGTGCTGGCGCAAGGGGCTTTCTTCGCTGAGCCAGTCGATATCCTGATTCATACGACATCGGCGGGGGTCACCCAGCGGGTCCCCAAATTTCCAGCGCGGGCGGTGGCGGCAACGACCCACTGCTACGATTTGTATTACACGCACGGCACTACCCCCTTTCTCGAGCATGTAAGCCGCCTCGGCGCGCGCGCTTGCCGGGATGGCTTTGGCATGCTGATTGAGCAAGCCGCAGCGTCGTTTCAACGTTGGCACGGTCTCCTTCCTGATACCACCCCTGTCTTGGCGAGTTTGCGACGGGCACAGGCTGCCGCGCGCGCCGGTTAATCCTGAATCTGCCTTCGGTGTGTGGCGCGTTATTCACATCACCTGAGGCACGGTCATGAATTTTTTGCAGTTAGTTTAAAAGACAGATGTATTACATCTAAAAAGATTCCTAAGATATTGTTTTTATTAATTCTTTAAGATTTTGCTCAAGAATTGCTCGATCTAGCCGGAGGTCGCGGCGGCACGACTTAATGCCAAGTTAAAGTAGGCTAGTCCACAACCTTATCCACAGAATCTGTGGAAAACTTTGTGACCTGGAAATTTTCGCCAAATTCTAAAACTCAATCATTCGTGCAGTTCGCAAGCGCCACATATTGGGCGACTGTGACATTCTCAGGGCGATCGGTTGGCTTGACCTCAAGGGCAGCGAGGGTCGCCGCATCGAACCGCTGCGCTAACGTATGGCGCAGCATTTTGCGGCGATGAGTGAAGGCGGTGGCGACCACGGATTCGAGCTTTTCGAAGCGACATGGCAGGACCGAATGCGGTCTGAGGATGACCACGCTCGAGTCCACCCGCGGCGGTGGCGAAAATGCCGACGGCGGGACCTCAAACGCAATTGAGGCGGTGCAGAAGGCTTGCGTCATGACTGAAAGCCGACCGTAATCAGCCTGGCTCGGCGTCGCCACCAGACGTTCAGCTACTTCCTTTTGCAGCATAAAACACATTTCCTCCACCGCGCCTTCGAGCCGCAGCAGGCTTAGCAGGAGCGGTGTTGAGATGTTGTACGGAAGATTGCCAACAATTCGCAATCGGTGGCTGCTTGCGAGTTGGCGAAAGTCGAAGCGGAGCGCATCGCCAGCGTGTACCTGGAGCCGCGCGTGCCCGGCGAAGCGCCGTGCGAGCTCGGCGACTAAGTCGTGGTCGATCTCAAGCGCTTGCACCAGCGCTCCTTTATCCAGAAGGCGAGCAGTTAACGCGCCACGGCCCGGACCAATTTCGACCAGCGTTCGATTCGCTTGCGGGGCGATACAGGCGACCAGTTCGTCCAGAATTTTGTCGTCGATAAGAAAGTGCTGGCCGAAGCGCTTACGCGCACCAGTGTGTTTGACGGGCAGCACCCAGGAACTAGGGGTGGTCACGTTGATAGGTCGCGAGCTTGACCGCGAGGGCGAGCGCCGCGCGCAGACTACTTGGGTCGGCGCGACCGGTCCCCGCGATATCGAGCGCTGTCCCGTGATCGACCGATGTGCGGATGAACGGTAACCCGAGCGTGATATTGACGGCGTGACCAAACCCGACTGCCTTCAATACAGGTAATCCCTGATCATGAAACATGCTGACATAGGCATCGAATCTGCGACGGGCCGCCGGCGTGAAAGCGGTGTCTGCCGGTAAGGGACCATGGAGCGCAAGCCCGGACTCTTGTGCTGCGTGAATTGCCGGTACGATTACGTCAATCTCTTCACGACCGAGATGGCCACCTTCCCCCGCGTGGGGATTGAGGCCACAAACGGCGATTTCCGGTGCCTCTATTCCAAAGGATTCCCGCAGGCTCCGCGCGACTGTCTCAAACACGTAACAGAGCTTTTGCGTGGTGATGGCTTTTGGC
>JANOVQ010000004.1:0-2697 GCA_031417495.1 Pseudomonadota bacterium
CCTGCTGAAAATCCTTGTGCATGGTGGCCAGCAAAGCATCGTACATGGAGATGTCGATGTACTGCCCTTGGCCGGTACGCTCACGATAGAACAACGCGCTCGTAATCGCGCCATAGGCCTGCAGGGCGGCCGTGGTATCACCCACCGGGATACCCATATTGAGTGGTTTGGTGAGGCCTGGCTGATAGCGCAAAGTCACCAGTTCGTAACCGCTCCAGGCCTGCACGATGGGACCGAAAGCCGGTCGCTCCGCATGCGGTCCGGTCTGTCCGTAGCCCGAGATCGAACACATCACGAGATCGGGTTTTAGCTTACAGAGCTCTGCATAGTCGAGCCCAAAGCGCCGCATCACGCCTGGACTGAAGTTCTCGACCACCACATCGGTGGTGGGCAGCAGTGCCGCAATAATTTCGCGCGCGGCGACTTGCTTTAAATCCAGCGCGATGCTCCGTTTACCGCTGTTGAGCTGACTGAAGAGCGTGCTCACGCCATTACGGAACGGCGGGCCGTGGCGCAGCAGCTCGCCCTCGAGCGGTTCCACCTTCAGCACATCCGCACCCAGATCGGCCATCAGTCGCGTGCAATAGGGGCCAGCGATGACTGCGGTGAAATCCAGCACGCGAATGCCGTCCAGTATGCGCGGCCCCTGCGGTTTGCGATTGTGCTCCATGGTCATGCAATGTCTCTCAAATCACACTGGCGGCGAGCCGAGTACCGGCGGCATCGGGAATGAGTTCGATGCGATGATCATGAAACTGTGCCACTGAAGGACGATGCGCAATGCTGACGATGGTGGTACTGGTGAGGCGTTCGCGCACGAGACCGTAGAGCGTTTTCTCCATCGCCTCATCGAGCGCCGAGGTCGCTTCGTCGAGAAACAACCAGTCTGGACGATTGAGCAGCGCGCGTGCAAAAGCGAGCCGTTGCTGCTCGCCAGTGGACAGCCGCTGCCCCCAGTGATCGGCCTCGTTCAGGCGCTCAGCCAGTTGCGGTAATTGGCAATCGCGGAGCGCGGCTTTAATTTGTTCGTCCGTAAAACCCTGTGACGCCGACGGATACGCCACCGCATCACGCAAGCTGCCAATTGGCAGGTACGGGCGCTGAGGAAGGAACATCAGGCGCGCGTCCGCAGGCACTTCCACTGCACCTTCCCCGAACGGCCAGATACCGGACAAGGCGCGGAACAAAGTGCTCTTGCCGATCCCAGAAGGCCCGGTCACCAAGGTGTGCTCACCACGCTTGATGGTGGTGGCGACATGGCCGAGCAGCACGCTGCCATCGGGTAGCCGGATGGTGGTGTCCTTCAACGTAAGCGCCGTGGTCGCAGTCGCGCTGCGCTGAATCCCTTGCTTGCTACTCGCCTCAAGTCGCGCGGCTTGAATCGCTTCGTGGAAACTGGTTAAGCGATTGAGCGTCGCGCGCCATTGCGCAATTTCGCTGTAGGCCGTCACGAACCACGAGAGCGCGCCCTGGACCTGACCGAAGGCAGAGGAGGTTTGAAAGATTACCCCGAATTCGATCTTGCCCGCGAAATAGCGCGGCGCCACCACCATGATCGGGAAGATGATCGCGATCTGACGATAACCGGTAATGAACCAGGTTAAACGTTTGCTGTAGATCATGAGTTGACGAAAGTTCTGCCAAACCTCGAAGAAACGCGCGCTGAGGCTCTGCTTTTCATCCTGCTCACCGCCGTACGAGGCAATGCTCTCGGCGTTCTCGCGCACCCGGACCAGATTGAAGCGGAAGTTCGCCTCGAAGCGTTGTTGATTAAAATTCAGATTGGTTAACGCGGCGCCCACTTTGTGCGTGAGCCAGGAACCGATGACGGCGTAAATCAGGGCCACCCACATCATGTAGCCCTGAATCGTGATCCCGGCACCCACCGGCAACGTGATCGGCCCTGACAGCTTCCAGAGAATGTGCGAGAAGGTCACCAAGGTCACCACCGAACTCAGCAGATCAAGTCCCAGCGAGAGCGTCAGGCTCGCGAAGTCCTTGAGATCTTCCTGAATACGTTGATCAACGTTATCCGTGCCGTAGGACTTGAGCTCCAGCCGGTAATGGATGCGATCTTTCAACCAGCCATCCAGATACTTATCCGTCAGCCACCGGCGCCAGCGCAGCTGCAAGGCCAAATTGAGATACCGGTTATATCCGGCCACCACAATGTAGATCGCCGCCAGAAAAGAGAACCAGATAATCAGCACCCAGAAATCAGCGACCTCCTTTTTCTGTAGCGCGTTATAGAAATTGTTGTACCAGGAATTAATCTGCACATCGAGAAACACCATGAACAACGCGAGCCCAATCACCGCTGCGAGCAAACCGCGTGCGATCCAACGCTCTTCGGAAGACCAGTAGGGTTTGGAAAGCGCCCAGGCCTTGCCCAAGGTGCTGCGTCCCGCGAGTGACACTTGCGATAGATCGGACATTAAAAATCTCGTGAGTTATTCGGGTGGTGGAATGCCCGCTTACGCGAGCGCGCTCATGATAGCCGATCGTCCCGAACGTCGGCGTCGGGAGTGCTATCCACAGGACCGTAGGTCTTCGGTAATCTGCGCGCGATCCGGCAAACAAGACGTGGTTTGGGAACTCCAACCTACGAGCCTCATGATTCCCGCGTTGCTGTTTCGCTAATCGCGCGCGTCGCCGACGCCGCGCGTGTGCTAAACAGGCTGACGGAGCGCCACACCC
>JANOVQ010000005.1:0-1848 GCA_031417495.1 Pseudomonadota bacterium
GCCATGGCGCTGATGGCGCGCGACGGTCATCGCAGCTTGGTCGAGCTTTATATGAACATGTTGACCTTGTACCAGAACACCCATGGGGCCATCGACCCGTCGCAGTTGCCGACCGAGGAAGAGCTGGTGCGATTGATCGAGATGGAAAGGCTGGCGCGCGATGAGTGACACGAAGCAAAGCCGGGCCGTATCGGCATCGAAGGCCCTTGACCGGATCGAGGGCGGCCAGAAGGTGCTAGCTGAGGTTCGCGCCGCGCGGACCGAAGGCGAAAAGCACGCCGCCGATACGCCCGAGATGGTGCGGCAGCATCGCGCCGATGCGCGCGTGCTGTACTGAGGGCCGCGAGAAAATCGAACTGGAGGTGCCGATCGAGGTCAAGGCCATCGCCGACGCGCTGATGGCGCGCGATCTCATCCCTGGCCCCGAGGCGTTCTTCGAGCAGTGCCTTGCGGCTTATATCGCCGAGCGTGGCGATCACGGCATCGACAAGGAGTGGCGCACGACCGTCGAGCGTGCGCGGGCGGAAGCTGCCGGCCGTGGTGATGGCGGCTTCGATGCCGCGTTCACCGAACGGCTTGCGGAAGCGGAAGTTGTGGCAGGGGCGCGTGACGCAGTGACGGCAGCGAGGGGCAGCGGCTCGGAGAGATAACGTGATTATTGGCTCATCCTGACATTAACGTCGTCGATAGACCGGCATCAGTTCAGCCCCAACATCCCGACTGGGCAGGACGATCAAGCGGATTTCTAGAAACCTACCCTGGCGACCTCGCCGCCTCTATTAACCGGTCGGCCTAAACATTCGCCGTCCGATGAATAATCCAGCCGATGAGACACGCAGTGACCAAGAACGCGATCCGGACGTCCCAAGGCCAATTGGCTAATGCACCGCTCAGTATTGCCATGGTGGCCAGCGCAACGGTGAACCAAATCAGAACTTGCACCGCTGCAAATTGAACTCCAAGTGCACTTAAACACGCCACGCTTGCATGGAAAAATATAATCCAAAGAAGATTACTACCAATTGAGTGCGCTAAGTACGCCCATTCAATCTTCGTTGCCGCCCAATAGCGAGCAGTATAGGTGAACGCGCGACCGTCGAAGAAGCCAGAGGCGGCGAGACAAACAGCGGCAATACTGATATACGCGAAAGACGATATTCGCATCTGAGTAAACTCTTGTCTGCCCCCTGGACATAATCTGACCTGATTTTACACGAACGGCCAAACGACAGAAAATAAAATCGCGGCAAAAAAAGGATAGATAAAGTTTGTAACGGTGATCGGCATGCACGGTAGCCGTGGCTTTCTCGTGCTTCAATGCCGCCGCAACGCGCGCGCGAGTTTTTGGACGACGGCGACATCAACGTTGCGGCTCTCTGGCGGCACATGGGACTGCCGATAGCTCACGATGCGGCGGGTGAGATTTGGGTGCTGGGTACCAGTGCAACAGCGCGGTCGGCGCAACTCCAGGCACTCGACGCACCAGATTTTTCGCTTCCTGATCTCGACGGCACACACCATTCCCTTAAAGCCCAACGCGGCAAGAAGGTGTTGCTCGTTAGCTGGGCATCGTGGTGAGGCTGTAGGACAGATCTGCCCGTGTGGCAGAAACTCTTTACGGATTTGGCCGGCCACAACTTCACGATCCTCGCTGTCGCCTTCGACGAGCCAGAAGCGGCTCGGCCCTGGATTGAAGCGGCCGCGCCAACCTATCCTTGCCTGATCGACCGCGACCACTACGTCGCCGGTCTCTATCATATGGTCAATGTTCCACAGGCGACCTGGATCGACGAGACGGGGCGCATCGTGCGGCCGCCCGAGAATGCGGGCCAGTCGGATTCCTTCCGG
>JANOVQ010000006.1:0-16368 GCA_031417495.1 Pseudomonadota bacterium
CTGGCATTACCGAACCGGTGTTTGCGCCATTCGTAATTCCGCCAGGCGTGGCGTTCAGCGAGCACATGGCATGGCTGCAACAGCATTTATGGCGCGACTTCATTTAAGTTGATCGATGCGTCATCAGCATGGACCAGCGCGGTGACGGCTATTCAAGATCGACACCTTGATCTGCGAGCACTGTGGTGGCGCTTGAGAGCGATCCTACGTAAGCGGGAAAGACGTCCCGGGTTCGGTCTTACCTCGAGCGATCACCGACGCTGGCCGAATGCCTTCTTCGCTCAGCACGGGCTTTTCACTTTCCACGAAGCCTATGTGACAGCGAGCCAATCCCGACCGGGGAACTACTGACTGGAGAGCTGTGTGCGGGAGAACCGCTTGCACAGTTCGGAGGGCGGGGAGGACGCGAGTCTTTCCCGACCCCTATCATTGGCCGAAATTTGACTCCTGCTACCCGCGTTCGAACGCCCCTCGAACTGGCGAAATAGGTTCGTGCACTGTTCTGACGAGCAGTTCGGTGTCCGGCGCTCCGGCTCTAAAACGCTCTAACCAATAGTCCGGGTCGAACTCGACACCAATAGGATTGTTGGGCCGCGGCGTTGGGTTCGGGTTACTGGGTGCGAGTTTCTGCGCCTCGAATGTCTCCACCTGGAATTCCATTTGATTTCCGTCCGGATCGGCGTAATACATCGATACTGTGTCCCCGTGGTGAATACACCAGTAAGGTACGATGCCCTTCCCTTTTAAGTAATCATAATTGCCGAATAGATCTGCAATTGATTCTAATGTGTAGGCGACATGGTCTACCCCCACTAGGCCAGGCCTATCGAGTTCAGCATTGCCGGGTTTCATAGCCTGAATATTACCTATCGCAAACCGGTGATCCTCGTCGTCGAATGTAAGAAAGGCTATAGCCGGGCTACGACTTTTTATTCGTGCGCTAAAGACTTCTTGGTACCACGTTATCATTTCGTCGTAACGGTTGGTTCGGTAGACGACATGACTCATCTTCTTTGGGGCGACTCGCGGCATTTATGGTTCTCTTTGAAAGGTCTTTTCTAATTTCTTTGGGCCAGAGTAATGCAACTTTGATATAGAACCCAATTATGCCGTTTTACAAAATGACGATGTTGGGGAACAAAAAATATTCGACGTTCATGTAATTGAATTCACTAGGTTTGGCATTTTTTAGCGGGATAAAATTCGAGCTAAGAAGCACGACATCTCCGATTCTGCCGCTCGGGAATCACTTTCTGAAGTTTCGCGACTTGCTTCGCGCTGTACCGATATCGGCTAATCACATCTGAAAACCCATCGGCCCATCAAACCACCTTACGGATCACATCCTCGGCGAAGTGTTGTTGCAATTCTAGCGTCTGCTCGATGGTTGGGCACTGCAAGTAACGGCGTGGCGGCACGCTCAGCCGCCGAAGCAGCGCTCGACCATGCGACGACGCTCATTGAGCGCATCGGCGCACGATCGTTGGCGCCGGCGCTCCTCGAATGGCGGGCGGAACTGGCCGCGGCGCTCGGCGACGAGATCAGCTGCGAGCAACTGCTAGGCCAGGCTGAGCGGGGCTATGAGGAGATTGGTGCGCCAATACACGCGCAGCGGCTCGCAGCGCAGCGACAAACTCGTTCAGGGTGAAAACTGTCGCCCCAGCCGCTTCGCCGCTGATGGCTGCAGTGCGGCAGGCGTCGCTCGTCGGCCAATAACTGCCTCTGGCCTTCTCAGATAGTTCACGCAGAAAAGCGAAAAAACTGCCGCTGCCGATGCTAAACCGACGACCTGCAATTTGTTTAGCGCCATATGACGCTCGCTTTCGGAGAAAAGGGCGTTAAATTTTTTGAGCCTAAATCGGTAAGCAAAGAGTTCTATGGTGTGGTCAGTTAGGCCGTAGATGGTGGCTTAGGTTCCAGCGCGGATTTAAACGGTTTTTGTCCGCCTCAGGCGAGTAAGCCCCGTGAACGATGCGAGCAATAACGGAAACGTCGCAGGCAGTGGCACCGGCGCGGGCAAACTGTAGTCGAATCCGGAATCTGACTTGATCGTCCAGCCCGATAGTACTTCGCCAGTCTCGAAGTCGGTAATACTGGTTATACCGCCCCATCTAAGCGTGTGCGAATAATCGCTCGTAAAGGACGCCGTGTTGGTGCCGGGAATCGCCGCCACGCTGGCACTTGTGTCGAGGTTACCGCTCACTCTTAGGCTGTACCCAATCTGCTGCAACTCCCCTACCACCATCGTCGTATGGACGGGGATGCTGCTGGGCGCAGGCAGCCTAAAAATTTGTTCAGGGCCAATCTGCTGGCGAATGATTCCGGAAATGGACAGAATCCCCGTCCCGCTCAATCCCACTTCCGCTCGGCTGAGTATGGTGTCACTGGAAGGATTGCCGCGGTCAACTGCTACCTCTTGCCCACCATCCAGCATCACTACGCCATTGAAGGTAATCTTTCTGCCGAGGTTCAACCCTTCAACCACCGCTACGTCTAGCCATCCTGCTTCGGCGAATCCAACCGGTAATGATCCCGACGACACTCGATATATTCCCGTATTCGAGGATTTGACGTTTACCGACCCCGATATTGACGCCTTAAGTGTTCCTGCTTTCGAAGATGCAAAACCACTTATCGACATGTCGGCAAGGCCTACCAATGCGAAATCACTGATGGCGTTAGTAGCGAGATCCGCTTTCGTAATTTTTTGATCGCCTGCCATGGTGTCACTGTTGGCTGGCGTCATTGGATTGCTCGGAAACTCTATTACCGTCCCGCCATATGCGATCCGAGCGGTGGCCACGCTTGCTGCGAATGCACTCTGCGTTGTTCCGATGCACAGCGCCAATATAAAACTCGCCAAACCAAAGCCGAGCGTTACGCGTCCTCGAGTATCACGCATAAGATGAGCTTCGTTATTCCGATTACACACGATTAGATTCCGCATATTCATAACAACGTCACTGTCGATATCACTTTAAGAATTTCCATTCTGCTAAGTTCACGGCCAATCGGAACGTCGCACCAAGTTGCCGCATCGCTTCTCGTTTAATGTATGGTTACCAAAGCGGAGAACATATACCCTCAATGTGCGATTGAACAGCCTATACGGGGTGGGTAAATACAATCGTCCGTTCGGGTAGTATTTGCCGAATGCTCATCTCGAAACAAATCAACACTGCGATTATTTTTGAGATGGACTCTAGTAAGCTTTGGATCGCCTATGCACTTGCCTTCGCATTTTTAGGCAATGCAAGAATCGGCAATACTGATCAATTGAAACTTGGGCGTGAACGAAGTGAATACGGCGCGGTTAAGACACGCGCTACCACGACGCGTCCGGGCCAAATCGGAGGTTGCACGAAAGCATGCAAACGCGTGACCGCTTTCGGGAAACGAACGCAGTCGTCTTGTGCGTCAGCATAGGGTCGACTGCGCCTACTGACGGTCCAGTTGCGGGATAAATAACTGCAATTTCTGCATTGCGGCGGTTGCGTGCACCGATAGCCCTTTAGCCCAAGCCACATCGGATTCTGGCGTTACCTTTCTGTGGCTAAGCTGATCGAGTCGCGCGCTCTTCAGCCATTCCCTTATCGGCGCTTGACGACCCCATCGTCCACCGTTGGTCATGTTAAGAAATGCTGTCCGCAGAAAATCATAGTGGTTATTAGGGTGAGGTATCGGTGTGCATAATTCATTTTTTCGTCTCGTCTTGATAAGTCGCTTCGACGTGCGCGATCAATGCCGCACTGAAAACCTGCTGACACCACCGTACGGACTGCAATATGATCTTATCACCGGCAAAAATCGGCGTTGGTGCAACACGGGCGGCTCCGTCTGCTGTGCAATCGACATGGAGTGAATTCACGCCAGTCGGCTCAACCCCTTGCTCTAATTCGATGCGATCGGAAGAGATCCGTTTGACCCGTCCCTTGCGTATTACATTTTTGATTCGCCGCAATTGCGCTAGTTCATCTTGGGTCACGGTGGCGCATCGATAGGCGGTTGGCCATCGGTTCTCATCGATTCGCACCAGCACGCGACGAGCACTCAATCGGGTAAATACATCGTCAATGGAATCCGCTTCGCCGATACCGGCCAGAAACTCGCCAATCGTGCGTCCCAGTGATTGTTCGAACATGGACCCGACCTGCCACTGAGCGCGGTCGTGCAGCCAAGCGTCCCGGGGCATGATCCACGTGATCTGGTCGGGGTTGATATTGTTTTCCAGTAAGAACAAACACGCATCGATTCCAGTCTTACCACTGCCCACTATCACATAACGTTGCCACCGATGGCCGGCCATTTGCGACAACGCATTTATCGGCACGCACTGAACGTCGCTCGTTACTTCATACTCAGGCGCTCGTGTGGCTGGAACCGAAACGTTCATATAAGTCGCGTCGACAATTTTCTTAGCCTTCACGTCGTATTGAACATCGGCGATAAGCGACGCGAATCGAGCGTTCCCCTGATATTCACACAAAGGAAAGAAGCTTATTCGGCCGGAAGGTAAGAATTGCTGTCGCATGACTTGATCGAAATAGGCGCAGACTTCTGCACCGCTCGCCATTTCGGCAAGACCGCGGTTCCAGCCTGTTGCGTCAATCGTGTCGTTACCGAGTTTCCTAGAATTGACTCCATAAAAGTACGATGGTTGATGCAAGCGCACGAATGAATATGCATCATTCCAATGACCGCCGGGCTGATACCTACGGTCCACGATTACAATGCGAGCCGACGTTTCAGTAAGCAATGTGTCAGCGAATGCCATTCCCATGGCGCCGGCCCCGATCACAAGATAATCCGCTTCCAGCAAGATGCTCTTCATTTTTTTTTACGGCCTCATAGAGTCGATTTGCCCTAACTATTATCGCCTACAGCGGCAAGAGTACTCCGAGTCTCGGCTTAACTGCTTAGCGTGATATTTTGGGCGTCAGCTATCTGGAAATTTGAATCGGCTACGCGTGAGACTGCTCAGGGTCGACAACGCCATCACGCCTTGCTCGACAACCGCCACTGCGCGAAACTTCGGTACCGCAGCGCGGTAGGCGCCTCAGATCAGCCAAGACCGGGCACTGACGTTCCCAGATAGCTGACGCACACAAGTTAAAAACCAGCCTCTCCGGTCGTTCCCAGCTAAAGCCTTCACCGGGTAGTAATTGCACCTGCTGAGACGGTTGTTCTGGCGAGAGTTCAGCGCGAATTCAGTGCCTTTCAATTAATGTTGGAGTCATGAATGCGTTGACTGTTACTCAGTTGAAACGGGAATGCCCTTAGAACAACGAGGGAAGGAATGATTGATGCGCAACTATCTACGAACACTACTGATATCGGCGGCCCTATCGATAGGTATCGCAGGACCGACCCTGGCCCACGATGATGATCACGAAGATGAGCATGAACAACTCGGGTGGCAACACGGCCAAGGACACTGGGCTTTGGAAAGCCGCCACGATGACGTGCATGAAGAACTCGGCGAAGAGCACCGCGAGGCGCATTACTACAATCCCTATATGTCGCCCTGGGAACACCAGCGTTTGCACGGGCAAATCGACCAGGATCACGCCTGGCAAGACAATCAGTTGAATTGGCAGCACAATCGATTGCACCGTGACCTAAATGACCAACACGGCGACTATCACGGCGACTATTACTCTTCCCACAGACGGTATTACGCCCCTCATTACGGGTCGTACTTCTACTTCGGATGGTAAGGGCAGCTCTGCCAACGAGCGAACCCGCGCGGGCTAGCGGGCGGGCTCTTTGATGGCCTTCATTATGAGTACGAGGCACTGTTAGCGCGCACCGGGTTTCATGTCTACGAAGGCGAACTCCACGAATTGCGCGCACGCCTTGCTGAACGCGAAGGTCAGAAAGCTGAATGAGCCGCCGCGCTAAGTCGTGCGCACGAGTGTTACACCCGCTTTGGGATGACCGCGCACGCTGCGCGGATCCGGGAGTAGAACCTGGGTGCGTTGCCTTTGCCGGGCAGGCGCCGGCAGTTCTTTGACCGTTTATCGCTGCAGTGCGGTAGGCGTCGCTCGTCGGCCAACGCACTAAACCGCTCGCGCGGTAACCTGTAGCGAGGTCGTTGCCGACGTCGCACGTTTCTGCCGGTGTTTTCAAGATGGCCCTGTCCTGTGTTGAGGTGATGGTGCTCAACAACCATAGCCCAACACAGGAGCAGTACCATGATTCCTACACTCAAGCCCATCAGCCCGTTACGTCAACGCATGCTCGATGACATGGCCATGCGTAAACTGAATCGACACACCCAAGCCGGCTACGTGCGCGCGGTCAAGCAGCTGGCCGAGTTTCTGGGCCATTCGCCAGAGCGCGCGACGCCCGAGGACTTACGGCGTTTCCAACTCCACTTGGTCGCGAGCGGGATATCGAGCACCACCCTCAATGCGACGATTACCGGCTTGCGCTTCTTCTTCGAAGTCACCTTGCGCCGTCTCGATGCGCTAGATCTGATGAGCCCGGTGCGCGAGCCGCGGATATTACCCGTGGTGTTAAACGCCGCCGAGGTCGAACAGATCATCGCCGCCGCCGGCAGCTTGAAGTTTCGCGCGGCGTTGTCGGTGGCGTATGGCGCGGGCTTGCGCGCCAGCGAAGTGGTGCACCTCAAAGTCAGCGACATCGACGGCCAACGCATGGTCATTCGTGTTGAACAAGGCAAGGGTGGCCGTGATCGCGAAGCCATGCTCTCGCCGCGTTTGCTCGAACTCCTACGGGCGTGGTATCGGCAGGCACAAAGCGAGCGCAAGATGTTGCCGGGCGGGTGGCTGTTCCCGGGCCAGAACCCGGTCGAGCCAATGTCGACGCGACAACTGAACCGGGTCTTTCATCACGCCGTGAACGCGACACCGATTAAGAAGCGCGTGTCGTTGCATTCGTTACGGCATGCGTTTGCCACCCACCTGCTGGAGCAGAAGGTCGACATCCGCGTGATTCAGGTGTTGCTTGGTCACCAAAAATTGGAGACCACCGCACGTTATAGTCACGTCGCCGCGCAGCTCTTGCGCGAAGTTAAAAGTCCGCTGGAGTACTTAGCCGTGAACTGACCGGTTGACGGTCATGTCACGACCGCGACTCGAAGTCGCGGACATCTTGCGCACACATGGCGCGGCGTGGCGGCACACGCATGCCGGACACCTGAGCCTCGGTCAACTCAAGGTGATGTCCGCCATCGAGCAGTGCCGCAGCGCCGCACTCGGCGGCCATGTTTTGCGCTGTAACGATTGCGCGACGACCCAACACGCCTATAACTCGTGTCGTAATCGGCATTGCCCGAAGTGTCAGGGCGCTGCCGCGCAGCGTTGGCTGGAAGCCCGCCAACGCGACTTGTTGCCCGTCGAGTACTACCACGTGGTGTTCACCTTGCCGGCGCCAATCAGTGACATCGCCTACACCAACAAGGACGTGATTTACGCTTTGCTGTTCAAGGCGGCGGCCGCGACACTCACAACGATCGCCGCCGATCCCAAACACCTCGGGGCCCGTATCGGCCTCACCGCCGTGCTCCACACCTGGGGCTCGGCGATGACGCATCATCCACACGTGCATTGCATCGTTCCAGGCGGTGGGGTGTCATTGGACGGCGAACGTTGGATCGCCTGCCGCAAAGGCTTCTTCCTACCGGTGCGCGTGCTCTCGCGTCTATTCCGACGCCTGTTCCTCGAACAACTCGACGCAGCGTACCGCGGCGGACAACTGCAGTTCTTCGGTGAGCATGCCGGCTTGAGCGAACCGCCGGCGTTCGCGGCCTTCCTCAAACCGCTGTGTCACATCGACTGGGTCGTCTATGCCAAACCACCTTTTGCTGGACCCGCTGCGGTGCTCGAATACCTCTCGCGTTACACCCACCGTGTCGCCATCGCCAACAGCCGGCTTATCGCCTGCGATGAGCGCGGCGTCACCTTCAAGTGGAAGGATTATCGCAAGCCCACGCGTGAACGCCATAAAACCATGACGTTGGCGACGGATGAGTTCATCCGTCGCTTTCTCTTACATGTCCAGCCGCGTGGCTTCCATCGCATTCGACACTATGGACTGCTTGCCAATCATCAACGCACGCACGCGCTGATGACAGCACGCGCACTGTTGAACTGTGCCACGCCACCCGTCACGACGGAACACACGCACGAACATGAACCCACGTTTGTCTGTCCTGCGTGTGGTGCACCGATGATCATCATCGAACACTTTGCGCGCGGCCATCCACCGCGTGCGCCGCCCACTGCCACCGGCCCGCCATGCAGAGCCTGACGCCAGGGCGAAGAACATTGATTCGGTCGAACGCATCGCGACCGATCACGGGAAGGTTTGCATGCCACGTCAATGACCGAGCTAAAACACTATTCCCTTACCACCTCGAGATGACCGAGCGTTACTTCAATTACAGCGAAATGGCATTCACTCTACTCAGCGCGATGCCAATCACGGTTAAATTACCCGCGACTCACCCACTGCCCGCGATTCAAATCCCCATAGCCGCAACGGACTGCGTGACGCGCCTACGCCAACCCACCGCGGTTTCTTGCACTGGGCCTTGTTAGACGCCCGCCTGGTAGCGCACTCTCGCGCGCGCAGGCCGTGCTGAACGGCGGGCATCTAACAACCCTTACCAACTGCGGAAATTCGTTGCACTGATCTCGCCGCCATTAAGTGGTCACTCGACTCTAGGCAAATAACGGAGCCAAGTCTCGCCAGCCATTAAACTAAATCGCGATGCCTGTACGTCGCACTGCCGCCAAGAATCAAAGTCGGCGTGCCGTGCCGAAAGATTCTTTCACCAGTGTTAGCGTCGAGCAACGCTTGATTATGGAACCACAAACTCAGGCGACGAGTTTTTGGGTGGCAGGTAGCAGTTGTAGGCCAGTCTCTCAACAGCAAAACTGATACTAAGCGTCGCGGTTTTGTTTATTGCGCCGACGACGCGCAACTAACCAACCGCTAGCGAGGGTAGAAGCCATAAGCGGTAGAGTTCCGGAAATTGGTACAGTCGACGGCGCTGCTGGGCTGTAGTCGTAACCGCTGACGGAATTGAAGAAGAACCCTCGGCGGCAAAACCAGCAATTCCCCTGGTGCTGTCATGTGTGCTGATTCGCGCCTCAGCACGGCGCGTTAAGCGAGTGGAGTAATCACCCTTGAGCAATCGCGTCATGCCGTGGGGTCGCAACCAATGCACCCGCAATCGAAAAAAATCGCCTCGTTCTGTCACGCTCGCTAATGAGGCCGATACCGATTGCGATCCGAGCGGCTCGTGATTCGTATCATTTGCTAGATTTTTTCCCACATCACCGGTACTTTCTCGGCAGCAGCGCGTTTCAGCAAATCCAGCAGTGGACCAGCGCGGGTTGATAGGGCCACTGGTGGCTCGTTATCTGACTCGTCAAGGATACGTTCGCTACTCGCGGGCTCGATGATTTGTGCTGACGGTGATTGCAATTGTTGTTGCAAGCGCTCGATCGCCGCCGGAATGTCTGCCGCCCCAATCGCACCGGGCAAATTCCCGCTCGCCCCCAAAATTTTGATCAAATTGACGGCGATATCGCCGAACATTGTGATCGACTCGGTTTTAATCGAACTGAAACGGACCAGCATTTAATTTCTCCTTAAGCGATTTCAAAAAACGCATCCCACTGTCAATTCATCGCGCCTTAACGTCCACTACGTTTTCATGACTTAACACAAAGTTGCGAACGCGGGTAGAACCCTACCCTCCCATCGTGAGCTCCAAAGCGGTCGCTGTCCTAGAGATTCAGCGTGCTCATGCCAAGCCCCACGAACTCGGCCTAGAGCAGTTCTGGTCGGCCAATCGCGTTATGGCCGAGCTGCCGACTCAACGCCTTGAATCCCGAGATCACATCGGAGAGCTCTTCGTCGATCTTGCTTTGCCGCAACCGACGGAAACGGTCGTGAAGAACGAGAAGCATCTTGTCAATGTTCCGATCGGCACGCTCCATGGCTGCCAGCCGGCTCGCGTTCTCGCTGGCCAGGGACTCTGCGCTGGCCCGGAAGATCGACACGAACACATACTCCCTTATCAAGCTGCGCATCGTCTCGGTGGGGCTGCCCACCAGCTCCGGAGGCAGCTTGGTCGGCCAGGGGCGCCGGGCGAGTTCGCGGCGCCACGCATCGTCCAACGGCAGAAGTTGCTGACCCACAGAAACGTACGACGAGCCGGTGGTGGGACGGTTGTAAAACAGGTGAAGTTCAAACAGGGGGCCAGCCTCCGCCGACGTCATGTCGACCACAGTGACCAGGATGTCTGTTACCAGATTGCCGATGGCCTGCACCGTTGCTGGTACGGCGAACGCGCCCTGGTCAGGCATGCCGCCGTCTGCCATGTTGGCTCGTATTCGTTCGCCGACGGCCCAGACGCGTGCGCTGGGGCGTTGCGTGGAAAGGGTTTGCCGAGCGTACTCAACGATGGTGTCATTGAAACGGCCGACCAGTCCCTGATCTGATCCAAAGATCACGGCGCGAATCTGCCGGTCTCCCGTCCCAAGAATACTCGGGCTGGCTGCAGCTATGAGCGAGTCTTGCCGGAAGCAGGCCCCCAAACCGAGTTCGAGGGTGCGGGTATAGTCGCTGAGTGCCGCCACGGATTTGGCATACTGCCCGACGCAGGCTGCGGCTTGAGCCTTCATGGCCCGGACGACGGATTGCAGATCTGCGGCACTGTCGATCTTGCGCCGCAGGTGGGCGGTGCTGTCTGCCATCGGGTGACGCTCAGCCGCGCTTGGACGGCGCTGGCTGCGCCGCTGGCATGGAGGTCACGTCCGCATCCTCGTTTGGCTTGGGCAGGAAAGCCGAAATGGCGCCGCGCGCCAGCTCGACCATGGCCGCCCGGTCCTCGTCGCTCAGTGTGTTGGACTGCAACAAACGCTGGCCGAGTGCCTCGGCAATGTCGCGCCCCGCGGCCTCGGCCACGGCCTGTTCCGCATCGGCCATGCGATCCGACGGCACCGGATCGAACAGGCCGGCGGTCAGCGCGAGCACGATGGCCAGTTGCGCCGGCACCGGCACGGGTGCCAGTTCAGCCTGCTTCAGACAGGCGCGGATGCGCTGGCCGTGCGTAATCGATCGTTGGGTTTCGTCATCCAGATGGGCACCGAAGCGGGCGAAGGTTTCGAGTTCCTCGAACTGCGCATAGGCCAGCTTGAGATCGCCGGCCACGGCCCGGAAGGCCGCCAGCTGCGCCTTTCCGCCCACGCGCGAGACCGACCGGCCCACGTCCACCGCCGGCAACACGCCGAGCTGAAACAGCGTGGGCGACAGGTAAATCTGTCCGTCGGTGATGGAGATCAGGTTAGTCGGAATGTAGGCCGAGATGTCTTCGGCCTCGGTCTCGATGATGGGCAGTGCAGTCAACGAGCCGCCGCCGAGCTTCTTGTTCAAGTGGGTGGCCCGCTCCAGCAGCCGCGAATGGATGTAGAAGATGTCGCCAGGAAAGGCTTCACGCCCCGGTGGTCGGCCTAGTAACAGCGACAGCTCGCGGTAAGAGCGGGCATGTCGCGTGAGATCGTCGTAGACGATCAGCACGTCGCGCCCCGCGGCCATGAAAAACTCGGCGATGCTGGTGGCGGCGTAGGGTGCGATGTACGACAGCCCCGGAGCGTCGTTACCGTCCGCGACGACGACAATCGAGTAGGCCAGGGCGCCCAGGTCACGCAGCACGGCCACCACCTTGGCGACCGCCGAGGCGCGCTGGCCGATCGCGCAATACACGCACACGACGTCGCGTCCGCGCTGATTGACGATGGTGTCAATGGCGATGGATGTCTTGCCGGTCTGCCGGTCGCCCAGGATGAGTTCGCGCTGGCCGCGGCCGATCGGAATCAGCGCGTCGATGACCTTCAGGCCCGTCTGCAGCGGCACCGTCACTGGTGCCCGGTTCATGATCGCCGGTGCCGGCCGCTCGATCGGCATCCGCTGTTCGCCGTCAATGAGGGGCTGCCCGTCGAGCGGCCGGCCGAGCGGATCGACGACACGCCCCAGCAAGCCCGGGCCCACGCCGACATCCATCACGCGGCCCTCGCGCTGGACCTCGGCGCCGGCATGCAGCAGCGCATGGTCACCGAGCAGCACCACGCCGACCTCGGCCTCGTCGACGTCGAAAGCCAGGCCCAGCAAGCCACCCGGAAAGCGGATCATTTCGGCGTATGCGACGCCGGGCAGTCCCCCAACGTAGGCCACACCGGTTGCGACGGAAAGCACCGTTCCCACTTCGCGTGGCACGAGTCTCGGCGCGAAGGCCAGGCGTGCACTGTGCATGGCGGCGAAGGCGTCGTCGCAGCCCTGCTGCAGGGTTTCGAGTGCGGCGGTCATGGTGCCAATGGTGCGACCGCGACAGCGCTCGGCCCGCTGGCGGACTCGCGAGCCGGCGCCTTCAGCAAGTCGCGCACCCCTCGCTCGAGCGAAGCGAGATAGTCGGCGATGGTCCAGGCGAACTTCTGGCCCTGCGCGATGAGCTCGATGCCTGCCACCAGAGCTGGCTCAACCTCGTAGCGCAGGTCGCGCTTGACGCCAAAGGTGTCGGCGATGGCCTTGTGAATGGCGCGCCGCTGTGCGCTTGGCAGCTCGAAGGCACTGCGCACCAGGACTGCTTCCTTAGCCCCGCTCAGCGCCACTGCGAGAGCGTCCCTGGGCTGGCCTTCTAGCCCTTGCAGGCGGGCGATGAATACCTCGCACGCGCTAGCCTCCAGGCTGACGCCGGCCATGTCGGTGAGGGCTCGGCGCGCAATGGCGTACACCTCGGTCTGGGCGCGCTGTCGCAGGGACTTCACCAGCGACTTTGCCTCGCTGGCCAGCGATTCCTGGCGTCTGGCAGCCAGCGCGTCGCTGTCCTGGCGGGCGGCGTTCAGCAACTTCTGGCGTTCGGCGTCGGCATCGGCACTCGCCTTCTTCAGCAGGGCGGCACGTTGCTGGTCGAGGTTCTCGTTCTTCTTATGGAATTCGTCGCGCTCGTGCTGGGCTTCGGCCTTCTTGCGGCCCGCGGCGGCGAGTTCGGTTGTGATGCGCTTCTCTCGTGCATCGATGGCATCCAGGATCGGCTTGTAGAGGAATCGCTTCATCAGCCAAGCCAGGATGACGAAGTTCAGCGCCTGCGCACCGACGGTGAACCAGTCGACCAGCATGGCTACTTGCCAGCCAACTTGGCGGCCTGTGCGATCGCCGCGTTCCAGAACGGGTTAGCGAAGATCAGGATCATCGATACCACGAAGCAGTAGATCGCGGTCGATTCGATCATTGCCAGTCCCACGAACAGTGTGCGCGTGATGGTGGCCGACGCGTCGGGCTGTTGCGCCAACGCCGTGAGCGCGGTGGCCACGGCGCGGCCCTCGGCCAGGGCAGGCCCCATCGTGCCGAAGCCGGTGGTGAGGCCGGCCATCACGATGGAAACGATGGCGATCAGGGTCAGGCTATCCATGGCGAGTCTCTCGGATGTTGGAGGGCGGGTTCAGGCCGCCGGTGACGGCTTTGCGGCAGGCGTCGCGACGGCGCTGGTAACTTCCGGTGCCGGCTGCGCGGCTTGGCGCACACGCGTCGCCGCGGCGATGTAGACCGCCGCCAGGATGCTGAAGATGTAGGCCTGGACCATCCCAGTCAGCAGCCCCAGCATCGTCATCACGACGGGAAAGACGAAGGGCGTGATGGTCAACAGGATGGCCAGGATCATGGTGCCGCTCATCATGTTGCCGAACAGGCGCACGGCCAGGGCCAGCGTACGCGAGATCTCGCTGATGACATTAAAGGGCAGCATCACGACAGTCGGCTCGATGTAGGTCTCGAGGTAGCGGCCGAGGCCCTGTCTGGCGATGCCGAAGGCCGGCACGGCCACCAACACGCAGGCGGCCAGCGCCGCCGTGGTCGACAGCGAGCCGGTCGGAGGCTCGAAGCCCGGGACCACCGTGCACAGGCTGGAAGCAGCGACGAACAGGAAGAGCGTGCCCAGGAAGGCCAGGTACTTGCGCGGCTGCTCCAGCCCGATCTCCTGGATCTGCGTCTGGATCGTCGTGATCAGAATCTCCAGCAGGCCCTGCCAGCGCGAGATCATTGGTCCGTGCGACAGCCGGCGCGTGACGAGCGCGGAGCCCAGGGTCATCGCCAGCATCAGGCCCCAGGTAAAGACGATGGTGGCATTGAGCTTCACGAATCCGCTCTGCCAGAAAATCCATTCGTCCGGGCTAAGGCGCATGGCGGGCCTCCCGTGACGTCGAGGGTGACGGCAAACGCGTGGCCCAGGTGACTGCCAGCCGTGCGAGCAAAAAGCCCAGCAGACACAGTAATATGCGCGACCACTCACCGCCCGCTACCCAATAGAAGCCGCCGAGCGCGGTGGCCATGCGTAGCAGGCCGCTGCCCAGCAGGGTCAGCGCCGGCCGGCGGAAATCGGCCACATGGTGGACCGTCCACCAAAGTCCGCCGTAGAAAAGCACGCCGAGGACGAGGCCGGCCGCGATGGCCCACAGTATTTCAGGCATCGCTGTCCCCGGTGTCTTCGTGCATGGCGCGATCTTCCTTGGCCACCCAATGCCAGGCGTTCAAACAGCCGAGCGTGAGACCTGCCACCAATAGCGCCAAGGTCCACGAATGCGGGTCGCCATGCCGGTGGTCCAGCCACAGCCCCAGCGCTGCCCCCAACAGCGTGGGCACGACCACTGACCAGCCGATGAGACCCATCATTCCCAGGCCGGACCAGACGCCGGGCGCACCATCGCGACGCGCCTTCAGTTTGCGCGCGGCCTGGCCTGCGACCTTGCTGGCCAAGCGGTCGGTCGGTCGGGTTTCTTCAGTCACGTGCCAACCTCGCAAAGCGACGCAGGAAGCCGACTTCCAAGCGCGCCATCACCGCGCGCAGGTCATGTTCGTGCGCGTCGCGCTGCACGAATTCGCGCGCCACGGCGTCGCGCAGTTGCGCGAGATCCGCGCCGCCGATGGCGCGCCGCGCCGAGACCCGCACGTCGGCGCCCGTCTTCACCAGCACGCCTTCGTCCAGGGCCACGAAGACCTCGCCATGGGCTGCCGATTCATAGCTCAGGATGCCGGGGACGAGCGCCGCCACACAATCAAGCCGGTGCGGCAACAGGCCGAACGAGCCGGCCGAAGTCTCGGCCACGATGCGCACCACGTCGGGCTCGTCGGCAAACACCTGGAACGGCAGCAGTACCCTAAGTCGCATCGGCGGGCACTGCTGCCGCAGGCTCCGGGTCTTGCTCCGAGGCGGGTTTCACTCCAGGCGCTGGCTTTCCCTTCACAGGCGGGGAAGCAGCCTTGCCCTTGATCTCCGCGATGGCACCGATCATGTACAGCGCGCTCTCGGGCCGGTCGTTGAACTCGTCGCGCAGGATGCCTTCGCAGCCGTCGAGCGCATCGCTCAGGCTCACCAGCTTGCCCTTCAGGCCGGTGGACTGCTCGGTGGTGAAGAACGGTTGTGTGAGGAAGCGTTCCAGCCGACGCGCGCGCGCCACCACCTTGCGATCGGGTGGCGACAACTGCTCGAGGCCAAGCATCGCGATGATGTCCTTCAACTTCGCGTACTGCGCCAGCGTCTGCCGGATCTCCTGCGCCAGCGCATAGTGCCGCGCGCCGACGATGCCCGGCGTGGCCATCCGCGAACTCGACTGCAGCGGGTCGATCGACGGATACAGGCCTTCGCTGGCCCGCTGCCGCGACAGCACGATCGACGCCGACAGGTGCGAGAATGTGTGCACCGCGGCCGGATCGGTGAAGTCGTCCGCCGGCACGTACACCGCCTGGATCGACGTGATGGCGCCGGTATCGGTGTTGGCGATGCGCTCCTCGAGCCCCGCCAGTTCGGTGGCCATGGTGGGCTGGTAGCCCAGGCGCGACGGCATCTGCCCCATCAGGCTGGAGACCTCCATGCCGGCCTGGATGAAGCGGAAGATGTTGTCGACCAACAGCAGAACGTCGCGGTGCTCGTCGTCGCGAAAGTACTCGGCCATCGTCAGCGCCGCATCGCCGACGCGAAAGCGCGCGCCGGGAGGCTCGTTCATCTGGGCGAAGATCATCACCATCTTCGACAGCACGCCCGCGTCCTTCATGGCCGCGTGCAGCTCCGCCCCTTCGCGGCAACGCTCGCCGATGCCGCAGAAGATGCTGACGCCGTCCTGATGATCGATCATGTTGTGGATTATCTCAGTCAGCAGCACCGTCTTGCCGACGCCCGCGCCGCCGAAAAGACCGGCCTTGCCGCCGCGTTCCAGCGGCGTCAGCACGTCGATGAGCTTGATGCCGGTTTCGAACACTTCCGACCTCGTCGAGCGTCGCGCCAGCGCGGGTGGTGCCCGATGCACCGAGCGCCACGCGACGTCTGTCAACGGTTCACCGCCG
>JANOVQ010000007.1:0-12481 GCA_031417495.1 Pseudomonadota bacterium
GGCTTCGCCGGCACCCTCGCCCTGATTCTCAACGACGGCGGTGATCCCATCGAAGGTCTCCACCGTCGCCACTGCAACCGGCGTGAGCGCAGCAAGCTTGCTCGCCAGCGCGACTTTTTCGAATTTAGCATCCAGCAACAATCCTCCCATGCTTGAGACCGTCGCGAGCGCGCGAACCTCGAAGCCGTCCGGTATATTCGCCAAAGTGTAGAGTTGAACGTCGGGACGCGCTTTGTTCACCACGATGGCAGGGCCGTTAGTGGGTTGAATGGTGACTTGGCGCACGCGCTCCACCGGCAGATTCACCACCGAAGTTTCAAGCCATTCCGTCGGCTTGGTACCAAACGACAAATTGCCTTCCACCAAGTAAGCGCTGGCCTCCTCGACTCTTCGCACATAGTGCCCGGGCGCATTCATGGCTCTTGCTGGACGCTCCTTCCCCACCAGCAAATCGACGGCCGTGCTACCGCCTTGCATGAGCACCTTCACCGCGCGTGAAGTGGCGCCAGGGTTGGCCAGATCTTCAACGCCGAGTTGGGGATACTTTTCGGGTTTGCCAGTTTTGATTTCAAGAATTTTCAACGAGGCGAGCTGCACCAGCAGTTGCTTGATCGTGGCCACTTGCGCCGGATAGCCATCGAATTCCTTGACCCGCCATTGGTCACCCGCATGCACCACCGTCACCGTTCCTGTGCTCGACCCGATCACGATCTGCTGCGAATCGTTGAGATGATCGATGAGGCCGGGATAAAGCAGTGCCGCGCCGAACTCAGTGGTGGGTGCTTTACGTTGTGTGACCTGCCAGGCGCCTGCGGCGACAACCATGGCGATGGCGAGCGCGATAAGATTGCGAGACTTCATAGTGGACTCCTGCGTTAGGTGCGGCGCGTGCGCAGCAGCGCGGCACCGATCGCGAATAGCGACAGGAGCAGGGGAATGGCACCGATATTCAGGAATTTGAGTCGCGTCCCCAAGCGCTCGATATTTTTCTGCAGATCATGCTGGACCGCGCGCAGCTGCTTGCGGGTTTTGAGTTGCTCGCCGCGAAACAATTCAATTTCCTTGCGCTGCGCAGGACTCAATAAGGCTTCACCGCCGCCATCAGGTTTGGTCTGTAATTCCTGAAGCTTGGTTTCGGTGTCCTTTAGGGTGGCGCGTAAGGCTTGTTCCTGGTCGCGGTAGGCGGTCTCAGCCTCGCGTTGAATTTCCGCGACCACTTTAAACGGCCGCGAGTATTCGCCGCGACTGCGTAAGCTGATTAGATCGTCGTTACCGCCGAGGTTATCGACGGCGTTGATCAGAAAATCGGCGTTGTTCGCGAAAGGATTCGGCACCCGCATGTCGAGGAAGCGTTCCATCCGTACCCAGAAACGATCCGCCAGAATGTCGGTGTCCGCCACCACGATGAGATTGATCGGCTTGACTGATGATTTTAGATGAGTTGGGTTGCCGGGGGCGAGCTTGTCTTTCTCATCCAGCGGCGCACCGTCCGGAAATGCGCTATCCACGTTGCCGGCGATGCGGGCCGCCAAGGTGAGATTCGCTTTGTCCGCTTTGAAATTCTTCAACATGCCGGCCGGATCGCGCACAAACATCACCGCATCCCGCGACAGCATCCCGGACTTGGCGCCAGTGGTGAGGAGCGGCGTGAAGGTGGTCTTGGCGTCTTTGGTGGGCTCGAGAACTCCCGCACTGCCGACATTGACGGATTTCAGTTGATTGGTAATGAAATCGGCGTGGTTCAGGCGAGTTCCGGTGAGTTGCAACCACGGCAAATAGTTGACTTCCTGCGGGCCACGCTCGCCGTTCACGGAAACCCGCACAGCGGCTTCCAGATCGCCAGCGACCTGATCGGGCGCCATGCTGATGCCCCATTTGGCAAAGAGTTCCGGCAGGTTGGAATCGATTTTCGGCATCGCCATCGGATTATTCGGATCGCGTTCTGGGCGATCTTCTTCCGCCATCGGATCCACAAAAATAATTGCCTTGCCGCCGCCAAGGATGAATTGATCCAGGGCGTACAGGGTCTTGCGCGGCAGATCCTTCGGATGAATCACGAGCAATGTATCGATATCTGCGTCTACCTTGCTCAAGTCGCGCGCCAGCGGTTTGAGCTCGAAGAGCTCCTTCAGCAATTCGAAACTGGCCCATGCAGGGCCAGGTTCGCCGGTCTGCGGATTTGGGCTGCCGGCTAAGACCGGGAGATCCGTCAGCACGCCAATCACGCGCTTTTTAGGATTGGCGAGTGTGTAGATGAGTTTGGTGATTTCGTATTCGAGCGCACTTTCACGTTCGGGGTTGAGATACGCAATGGGGATTTCTTGATCGGTCGCATTGGTGCCAACCAGGCCGAGGTATCCCATGTCGCCGTTCGCGCTGATCGGCAATTGCTGTACCCCATAGCCGACCGCCTGATCTTCGGCCTCGGAGAAGGGTTCGGGTTCGATGACCTGTAGCTTAAGCATGCCCTTACTGGCGGCGACATACTCCTCCAGTAAATCGCGTACTCTTTTCCCATAGGTCAAGTACTGCGGAATCTCGGCAAACTGTTTAGCGGAAAAATACAAACGTAAGGTGACCGGCTCATCGAGGCGGCCGACGATGTTGCGACTGCCGGTAGACAGCGTAAAGAGCTTGTTGCTGGTGAGATCGAGCCGCTGCGCGGTGAGGGTTTCGTTGGCGATGATATTGATGCCAACGAACAGCGCGAGCGCCACCAGGAAGCTATAAACGACTTGCATTCGGTTCATGATTAGCTGCTCTTTTTGGCGTCGATCGCCAGCATATTTGCGTACAGGAAAAATGCGATCAGTGAAGTAAAGAAAACAATATCGCGTAGATCGATAACGCCCTTCTCAATCGAACTTGCATGCGTCAAAAAGCTGAATGAACTGATGGTGTCTACAATCACGGCCGGCGCCCAAGCACGAAAGAAATCAAGCACGATGGGGAATCCGCTGAGATTGAACGCGAAGCAGATCACGAAGCTGATCACGAATGCGATGACTTGATTCTTGGTCAGCGCAGACACACACGAACCGATGGCGAGAAAGCCGCCGGCCATCAGGAGACTACCAACGTAACCGGCGGCGATCACCGTGTTATCCGGATCGCCGAGATAGTTCACGGTCAGCCACAATGGGAAGGTCAGTGTCAGCGCGAGTGCGGTGAACAGCCAGGCGGCCAGAAATTTGCCGAGTACCGCGTCGGCCAACGAAATTGGCAAAGTCATCAGCAACTCAATGGTGCCCGACTTGCGTTCTTCCGACCACAGACGCATTGAGATGGCTGGGATCAGCAGCATGTACAGCCAAGGCAGGTAACGAAAGAAAGGTTCGAGATCGGCCTGATTTCGTTCATAGAAGCCGCCGACATAGAAAGTGAAGATGCCAGTCAGGAACAGAAATATCACGATAAACACATAGGCCACGGGGGTCGCGAAATAGCCGCGAAATTCGCGGCTCAGCAAGGTCATGATGCGGTTCATGAGCGATGTCCTTCTAGCGTGCTGGCGGCACCGGTGGTGATCGAACGGAAGACTTCATCGAGATGCCCGCTTTCGACGAACATCTCCTGCACCGGCCAATGGTGAGTTTGGGCAGCCTGTTGGATGATGGCGAACAAACTGAGGCCATCCCGCGCGAGGGCTGTGAGGCGCGTGGTCTCGGGCGTTCGCTGGGTGATTTCGACTTCTGCCACCTGGGGCAGGACACGCAGGGCAGCGGAAATTGTGGTGGCCAGAGGGGATGCCACAGTGACCGTCACTGCATTGTGATAGCGCGAGCGGGCTTCCAGTTCGGGCGGCGTGCCAGTGAACAGCAGCCGACCGTTGGCAATGATCACCGCGCGAGTACACACCGCATCAACCTCTTCCAGGATGTGGGTGGAGATGATGATGCCCTTCTGCGGCGCCATTTCTTTGATCAGCGCGCGCACTTCGTGTTTTTGATTCGGATCGAGTCCATCCGTCGGTTCATCCATGATCAAAATCTCAGGGTCATGGAGAATCGCCTGCGCCAAACCAACTCGCCGTTTAAAACCCTTCGATAAGGTCTCAATAGTCTGATTCAGCACGCCTTCCAAATGAATCTTGGCGACCACCTCACGAATTCGCGCAGCTTTGAGCTTAGCGCTCATACCCCGGATATCGCCGATGAAATCAAGAAAGGAGGCGGGAGTCATTTCGCTATAGGCCGGCGCCCCCTCTGGCAGGTAGCCGATACGGGATTTGGCGGCGATGGGATCCTCGGTCAGGGCGCGACCGCAGACCTTGATCGTGCCACTGGTCGGCGCCAGAAAGCCCGTAATCATTTTCATCGTGGTGGACTTGCCGGCCCCGTTGGGCCCCAGAAACCCCAGCACTTCGCCGCGCCCAATGGTCAGTGATACCCCATCTACTGCGACCAGGTTGCCGAATTGCTTGCGCAAATTCGACACCTCGATCAGGTTCTCCATGCGGTTTTCCTTTTCTGAATGACTCTGTTCCCGGGACTCGTGCGGTGATCCGCACCCGCCGGCCGCGCGCAATTTTTCATAGCGTCTGCGACCCGTCAACCACGTGCTATTGACGCCGTGTCGCGCAAAAAGTTTCGCCGGCCACGGTGCGCCACTCATTCGGGGATAGCCAGCGTTAGGCCTGCGGGGCGGGTAACGAGGGGAAATTTGCGCAGCAACAGTTGGTCGAAACGCATGCGCCGGTTATCCTGGCCCGCCCTGCGTTCAACACCAAGGTCACAGCGCTATGCGATATCCGGAGTCCTTCGATGTGATTGTGGTCGGTGGCGGCCACGCCGGCACCGAGGCCGCGCTTGCGAGCGCGCGGATGGGTGCCCGCACCTTATTGTTGACGCACAGCATCGAGACCCTGGGCGCGATGTCGTGTAATCCCGCGATCGGCGGGATCGGTAAGGGCCATCTGGTGCGTGAAATGGATGCACTCGGCGGCATCATGGCGGTGGCGGCCGATCACTGCGGGATTCATTTTCGACGTCTCAACGCGAGCAAAGGGCCGGCGGTCCGCGCGACCCGTGCGCAGATCGATCGCGCGCTCTATCGCACCTTTATCCGTCACGCGCTGGAAGCGCAGCCGAATCTCTCGCTCTTTCAACAGGCGGTGGATGATCTATTAGTCCAAGGCGATGTGGTCCGTGGCGTCGTCACTCAGATGGGACTGATCTTCGAAGCACCCACGGTGGTGCTCACCGTCGGCACTTTCCTGGGCGGTTTGGTGCACATCGGCGATGCACAATTTCCTGCGGGACGCGCCGGAGAGCCCCCGGCCAACCGCTTGTCCCAGCAGCTGCGCGAACGCCAGCTGCCAGTCGGCCGCTTGAAAACCGGCACCCCACCACGGATCGATGGTACGACTATCGACTACCGCGCACTGGAGGTCCAGGCGGGCGATACGCCGGTGCCGGTGTTCTCCTTTCTTGGCCACGCCGAGCAGCATCCGACGCAGACGGTGTGCCACATTACGCATACCAACGAACGGACGCACGAGATCATTCGCCGCGGCATCGATCGTTCGCCGATGTACAACGGTCAGATTGAGAGCACTGGCCCGCGTTACTGTCCGTCAGTCGAAGACAAGGTCATGCGCTTTGCAGATCGCACTGCCCATCAGATTTTTATCGAGCCGGAAGGACTCGGCACGCGCGAGGTGTACCCGAACGGCATCTCGACCAGCCTCCCCTTCGATATCCAATGGGAGTTGGTACGTTCAATTAAGGGCTTCGAGGCGGCGCATCTCACGCGTCCCGGCTATGCGATCGAATACGATTATTTCGATCCCCGTGCGATCACGCCGTGGCTGGAAACTAAAGCCATTCAAGGGTTATTTTTCGCCGGGCAAATCAACGGCACCACGGGCTACGAAGAGGCTGCCGCGCAAGGCTTGGTCGCTGGCATTAATGCCGCGCTGAGAGTGCAAGCGCAGGCGCCGTGGTATCCGCGGCGCCACGAAGCGTATATCGGAGTCTTGATTGACGATTTGGTCACGCGCGGCACCAGCGAACCGTATCGTATGTTTACCAGCCGCGCGGAGTATCGTCTGCGCTTGCGTGAGGACAATGCGGATCTGCGTCTTACGGAACAGGGCCGTGCGCTTGGGTTGATCGACGATCTCCGCTGGGCGCAGTTTGCCGAGAAGCGACAGTCCTTTGAAACAGAGCAAGCCCGCTTGGATTCGACCTGGATGACCCCCGAGCGGTTACCGGAAGCATTGGCGGTGCCGATCCTCGGCCAGGCTCTGCGCAAGGAACAGAGTCTGGCTGATTTGCTCCGCCGACCGGAGCTCGACTACGCTACTTTAATGCGCCTACCGGGCGCGGGGCCGGGTGTGCTGGCTCCGGCGGTGATCGAACAGCTGGAAATTCATGCCCGCTACTGCGGCTATTTCGGGCGCCAGGATGAAGAAATTGCGCGCGCCAGACGCCACGAAGACACCTGTTTGCCAGGCGACTTTGACTATCGCGCAGTGCGCGGTTTGTCGAACGAGATCGTGGCAAAGTTGACCAGTTACCGACCGCATACGGTGGGCCAAGCCGCACGCATCTCGGGGATCACCCCGGTCGCAATTTCGCTATTGCTGGTGCATCTCAAGCGCCAGTCTCCACGTGCCGTGGCTACTGGCTGACCTCGCGGCGTGGTGCTGGTCGAGGCCATTCGGGCGGCCGCCCACGCGCTTGCGTTCCCACTCTCGTGCAGCCAGGAGACGCTGCTCGCGCACTACGTTGAGTTAGTTTTTAAGTGGAACCGGATCGCGAACTTAATAGGGGTTGCGGAACCGGAAGAGTTTATTGCCAAACATCTCACGGACTGTCTGTCGATTGCGCCCTATGTGGTGGGCGATACCTTAGTGGATGTTGGCAGTGGTGCCGGGCTGCCTGGTCTGGTGCTCGCCTGCGTACAGCCCGAGTTATGCGTCTATCTGCTTGAGCCTCGCGCTAAACGCGCGCGCTTTCTTGAACATGCTCGAATCACCTTGGGGTTACCCAAGGTCGAAGTCGTGACGACGCGAGTGGAAGACTGGCAGCCACCGCGTCGAATGACCACGATAGTGTGTCGCGCGTTCGGCTCAGTGCAGGAATTTGTGCGGGTGACCACGGCGCTCCAGGGGCCTGGGTGCCGTTTACTGGCCATGAAAGGTCAGGAGCCTACGCGCGAACTGGCAGATCTCGTGGCGCCCGGTCTTAGCTGGACGGTGCACCCGCTAAATGTCCCCGGTTGGGATACACGCCACTTGGTAATGCTTGAGGGTGCGAATTCTGCAGGTGCATGCCCCCGCTAGCGCCGCCCGGCTTTATGCCATAATCCAGCGAGTCGCGCGGCACTCGCTCATAGATTTCGAGGTCGCGCTCGAGCGAACCCCAAAAAAACTATAGCCCGGGATTCTGCATGGCCAAGGTCTTTGCGATAGCCAACCAGAAAGGTGGAGTGGGGAAAACCACCACCAGCGTGAACTTGGCGGCGTCCTTGGCGGCGACCAAACGCACGGTATTGCTGGTTGATCTTGATCCCCAGGGTAATGCGACCATGGGTAGCGGACTTGAAAAACGCAACCTCAAACTCTCCAGCTACGACGTGCTGCTCAACGGCGTAGCCGTGGCGGACGCGCGTTGTAAGGCGCTCGAAGCTGGCTACGACATGTTGCCGGCGAATGGGGATTTGACCGGCGCCGAGGTTGGTCTGCTCGACGAACTTGGTCGCGAACTCCGCTTGCGCGCGGCGCTGGAGCCGATGCAAGCCGAGTACGCCTACATCATCATCGATTGCCCGCCAGCCTTGAATATGCTGACAGTCAACGCGCTGGTCGCGGCGGACGCGGTGATCATCCCCACGCAATGCGAGTATTTCGCGTTGGAGGGCATTTCGGCGTTGCTCGAAACAATCGAGAAGATTCGCAAAATCCTGAACCCCAAACTGCGTATTGAAGGCTTGCTCCGTACGATGTTCGATCCGCGGAACAATCTGGCTAATCAGGTTTCCCAGCAGCTCCTCCAACATTTCGGTGAAAAGGTTTATCGCACCATCATCCCGCGCAACGTGCGGTTAGCCGAAGCACCAAGCCATGGACTTCCGGCACTGCTATATGACAAATCTTCGAGTGGTGCCATGGCCTATTTGGCGCTCGCCGGTGAGATGTTGCGGCGTGACGATGCGCAGCTTGCGGCGCTCGCGAACTAGCTTCAAAGCAGGACGACGACATGAATAAAAAGCGCGCGCTAGGGCGAGGACTTGATGCCTTACTCGGGATCGGCGCGGATCGCCCCACTCCTGAAGAACGACAAGGGGACAGCCTGCGGCAGTTGCCCGTCGATCTCATTCAGCGTGGCAAGTTTCAACCACGGTTAACCATCAAGCCCGAATCCTTGCAGGAACTGGCGAACTCGATCAGGGCGCAAGGCATTGTTCAGCCAATAGTGGTGCGCCCGCTGGGCGATAGCGGTCGCTATGAACTGATCGCGGGTGAACGACGCTGGCGCGCGGCGCAGTTGGCGGGGCTGCAGGATTTGCCGGCGATTGTGAAATCAGTTTCCGATCGTACCGTGATGAGCATCGCGTTGATCGAGAACATCCAACGCGAACAGCTGAATCCCCTGGAAGAGGCGCAGGCGCTGCAGCGCCTGCTCAACGAATTCGGAATGACCCACCAGGAAGTGGCGGAAGCGATTGGGCGCTCGCGCGCCGCGGTTTCGAATTTGTTACGTTTGCTCGAACTCGGCAGCGAGGCGCGCGCCTTGCTGGAAGCCGGGCAGATTGAAATGGGCCATGCGCGTGCGTTGCTCGCACTGCAGGTCGCCGATCAAGCGCGCTTGGCCGCACATGTCGCGGAGCGGGGGCTGTCGGTGCGCGCGACTGAACAACTGGTGCGCCAGACCTCGGCGGGTGTGCGCGCGAAAGCGCCAGCGCACGACCGAGATCCGAATGTCCAGAAACTCGAGGGGGAGCTGGGTGAGCGGCTGGGGGCCGCTGTCAGAATCAAACACGGTCGCAAAGGCTGCGGTGAATTGGTGATTCGCTATAACTCGCTCGATGAGCTGGACGGTATCCTGGCCCATATCCGCTGAGCTGCGATCAGTGATGGCCGCAGGGTTTAACGATCTGCGCCGACTGAGTATTTGACGCGTGCAAACAGATCTCACTACAATCCGCCACCCCTGCGATATTGCACTGCAAGGTGACGCGTCATAAGGCGCGTGATGATGCGCACCCATTGGACTCAGTCACTGCTGATCACGGTCGGTCTCCAGTGGGGCATCGTCTGCTGGTGCAGCCTACTGGCGTGGCTCGTGAGCTTTGACAGTGCGCGCTCGCTGTTTGCGGGCGGAGCGGCCGTCGCTCTACCGAATGCGGTGTTGGCGGGGTATTTGTGGCTTAAGGCGCGCCAGGTGCGAACACTCTCGGCCGCGACATTTCTCGGGGGGGAAATGCTCAAGCTGGGTGGAACCTTGCTGGGGTTCTACCTGGTGATGCGCGCGATGGGCGAGCAAATGGTCTGGCCGGCGCTCATCATTGGTGTGATCGTCGCTTTGAAGGGACAGTGGCTGGCAGTGTGGTTTACCCGGAAGTCCTGAACCACCGACGGCGACAGATTAGTCGCGGACTCGCGATGGCGCGAATCGAATTCCAAATTTTGAAACTCAAGTAAAGCATGGCAGCAGAACACGCGACACACGCGCTGACCCCTACGGGGTATATCCAGCACCATCTGACCTTCAGGACCTTACCTGGCGACTCGCCGTTTTGGACCCTGCACGTGGACACGTTGGTGACGTCTGCGCTGTTAGGCGTGGTGGCTTTCGGGTTTCTTTTCTGGGTCGTCCGCGGTGCCACAGCCGGCGTGCCCTCCAAACGACAGGCTTTTGTCGAACTCGCGATTGACTTCGTGAACGAACAAGCGAAAAGCATCTATCACGGCGATATCCGTTTCATTGCGCCGCTGGCATTGACGGTGTTCGTGTGGGTCCTGCTCATGAACGCGATGGATTTCCTGCCGGTAGACATCATGGCGTTCATCTACAAGCACGCCTTCGGCTTAGAAAATTGGCGCCAAGTCCCCACCGCTGATGTGAACACGACCTTCGCGCTGGCGCTTAGCGTGTGGCTGTTAATGATCTTCTTCAGCTTCAAGGCGAAGGGTGTGGGCGGTTTCTTCCACGAAATGTTCTGCGCGCCGTTTGGCAATAATCCCTTTCTGTGGATCTTCAATTTTCTATTCAATCTCGTCGAGTACATCTCAAAGCCGCTGTCCCACAGTCTGCGGCTTTACGGCAACATGTATGCCGGCGAGATCATCTTCTTGCTCTTGGGACTGTGGGCCGCGACCGGTGTCGCGGGCACAATTTTCGGTGCCATTCTGTCCGCGGGGTGGGCCATCTTTCATATTCTGATCGTCGCGCTGCAAGCGTTCATCTTCATGATGCTGACCATTGTCTACATCGCGATGGCGCAAGAGAGCCACTGACAAGACTCTAGTTTCTGATTCAACGTACTGCCTAGTTAAGAAAGGAAAGGGTTATGGAAAATATTCAGGCCTTAGCGATGATTCAAGCCTACACGGGCATTGGCATCGGCCTCATGATCGGACTCGGCGCATTAGGTGCGTGTGTCGGGGTGGGCATCATGTGCTCGCGCTTCCTGGAAGGCGCCGCGCGCCAGCCCGAGCTTATTCCGCAACTTCAAGCGAAGGTCTTCCTGTTGCTCGGTTTGATCGACGCTTCCTTCATCATCGGCGTGGGCCTCGCGATGCTCTTCGCGTTCGGCAATCCGCTGCTCGCGGTGGTTTCGGGCTAACTCCCAAACCTAACTTCTAGCGACGGGGAATCGGCAACGATGAATATCAATTTCACGATGTTCGCGCAGGCGATCTCGTTTGCGCTCTTTATTTGGTTTACCGCACAATTTGTGTGGCCGCCGCTCATGAAAGCAGTGGAAGAGCGCCAGAAAAAGATCGCCGACGGATTGGCAGCCGCGGACAAAGGCCAGCAGGAACTGGTCCAGGCGCAGAGCCGGGTGCAGGAAGCACTGAGTGGCGCCAGGCAGCAAAGCCAAGATCTCATTGCCAATGCGCAGAAGCGTGCCGATGAGATGATTGAACAGGCCAAGGTGACCGCCAAGACTGAAGGCGAGCGGCAGATCGCAGCCGCCCACGCCAGTATTGATCAGGAAATCCAGCAGGCGCGCGAAGCGCTGCGCGGAGAGGTGGCAGCACTGGCACTCGCCGGTGCCGAACAGGTGCTGATGCGTGAAGTGGATCTGGCAAAACACAAAGAAGTGCTCGATAAACTCGGCGCTCGACTCTAGGCGAAGCCAGACGCATGCAAGAAAATCTTACCGTGGCGCGGCCCTATGCACAGGCGGCTTATGAGCACGCACGCGCAGAAGGCACCCTAAGTGTCTGGTCCGACGCGCTGGCGTTCCTGGCGGCGGTCGTCGCCGACCCCGCCATGCGGCGGCTCATTCACGACCCACGGATTGGCCGCGAGCGGTTAGTCGAGATGTTGTTCGAGCTAGGTGGGACACGTTTCGATGGCTCGTTTCGCAACTTCATCAAAGTCTTGAATGCGGCACAACGCCTCGGCATCGCAAGTGAAATTGCGCTGGTGTTCGAACGTCAGCGAGCAGACGCGGAAAACGTCGCCTATGCCGAAATCGTGACCGCTTACCCGCTGAATGGCGCCGAAGAGGCACGCATCGCGAGCGCGGTGCACAAGCGGCTGGGTAAGGAAGTCAAAATCAAACAGCGTGTCGATCAAGCCTTGATTGGTGGCGCCGTGGTCCGTGTCGGCGACACCGTTTTCGATCTCTCCCTTAAGGGTGGTTTGAGCCAGCTGGCGAATTTGTTTAATTGGAAATGAGCCTAAAGTCGCGCGGGCGCTTAGACGCTCGGCCTTAGGCCGGAACGAGGACAACGCATGCAAATCAGCGCTACTGAAATCAGCGAACTCATCAAGAAGAAAATTCAGGAGTTCGACCTCGCGACCGAGGCGCGTACTGAAGGGACGGTCGTCAGTCTGTCGGACGGAATTGCGCGAATTCACGGTCTCTCGGACGTGATGGCGGGCGAAATGATCGAGTTCCCCGGTAATACCTTTGGTCTCGCCCTGAACCTGGAACAGGATTCGGTCGGTGCCGTGGTCATGGGCGAATACCAGCACATCAGTGAAGGTGACGTCGTGCGCTGTACGAAGCGCATTCTGGAAGTTCCGGTTGGAGAAGCGCTGCTGGGGCGGGTGGTCAACGCGCTAGGTCAGCCGATCGATGGCAAAGGACCCGTGGAAACCACGTTGAGTTCGCCGATTGAAAAAATCGCACCGGGGGTGATTTGGCGAAAATCGGTTTCGGAGCCGGTGCAAACCGGTTTGAAATCCATCGATGCGATGGTGCCGGTTGGTCGGGGACAGCGCGAACTGATCATCGGCGATCGCCAGACCGGAAAAACCGCAGTCGCGATCGATGCCATCATCAATCAGAAGAATAC
>JANOVQ010000008.1:0-1517 GCA_031417495.1 Pseudomonadota bacterium
GCAGCAGCCCGAGCCGCCCCAACCGCCCCAAGCATTCCAGAAACCATGCGTGCCAGGAACACTGCGCCGCCGGCACAAATTAGGTCTCGGCGAGAAACTTCGTCGCGGGTCGATTTAGCAGTCACCATTAACTCCCGACAAATGGTCCAATTCAAAAGGTAGTCGAAAACTTAAACTGCAGCCGAACTCTCGAGGTCGCACACCGACACCAGGCGAAGTCCTGGGCGCTCCGTGCGACGATCAGCCTCGCCCGACTATTTGCAGCGCAAGGCTGTCCGCGTGAAGCGCTCGCGGAACTAGCGATCGTTTGACTGGCTAAAGCTGAACCTATTCTCTAAGAAGTGACTTAGCAGAAATCGCTGCTCGACCTGACAGGCCCTGACTGGAGAATAATGCGATTTCGCTGCGATGCGGCAGGTGCGTTCAATCGGCCATTTCCGGGCACTGACGTTTCCAGATAGCTGACCCTTAAACTCGGGAAAGCGGTCTCTGCGAGCAGCGGGTTGTACCCCCTTACGTTGCAGGGCAAAGGCGGTTCCACGCAATCCGCGAAGTTCTAGGAAATTCGCATTTCTGCGTGCACCGCGCCGCTGTGCTTGAAATGCCGTGCCTGGTTCTTCTCGTGGCCGTGCAGCACATCGGGCGTCGCAACCGCTGCTTCGATGATCTATTCTCTAAAACGACAACTGGAAATTAGTAACGAGAAAGCAAAAAGTGGAGGGCACTCCGTGAGCACAATCCTTGGACCAGCGAAGCTATTTTTTGAAGCGTGTGAGAGCGGTAAAGGGTGGGAGGGCTGTAAGCCGTATTGTCAATCAGGAGCCACTTTTTCCGCGCAAACGGGGGCACTTGCAGGAATCACTTCCCTCGAAGGGTACTGTGAATGGATGAAGAATCTGTTTACACCCGTCCCTGATGGACACTATGAGCTGAAGTTCTTCGCCGCCGATGAGACTCGAAATTCAGTCGCCGCCTTTGCAGTATTTCACGGGACTCAGACGGGACAAGGCGGACCGGTGCCTCCGACGGGCAAGAAAATCGCCGCAGATTACGTTTACCACATGGTGTTCGATGGTGATCGAATCAAGCATATGACGAAAATCTGGAACGACACGATCAGCCTTCAACAATTAGGCTGGGCATAGAGGCGCGCTTTAAGCCAAACGAGCAACCATCAAGTCATCCCGATGCCGGGACGGGCGGCTTGCTCTCCTTAAAATCATTCGCGGCCAGCGCCGGTTACTTTCGACGTTGGGAGCCCACTATCTGGAAAAGTGAGGCTCCATCGAAGTGCAGTAGAGGGCGACGCCTCTTGCCTGCCTTGCTCAAGGCCGGTCGCTCGCGGAGACTCAGCTAAATGAGGGACCGCCTGGGGCAACTGCCGGCCAGGTACGGACATTGAAGTTTCCGGATTGGTGCCCCAAAAAAGTGAAAAAGCTGACGCTCTGGGGACCAACGTGACACCGCGCCCGATATCGATCGCGCTTAGTGATCCAAACGGCCGTCATCCCCTGAAC
>JANOVQ010000009.1:0-10081 GCA_031417495.1 Pseudomonadota bacterium
CTGGTGATCACGAGCATGGGCTTAAATCAGCGCATCTGCGTGGAGCTTCGCGAGCACCATCGCGGGTGGGATCGCGGTCAGTCGCTGCGCTTCTGGACTGCACGCCGCGCGGCTGACGCCGCAGTCCAATGTGATGACCCGGGAAACCTGACCTAAAGCGTGCGTGCGCCGCCAGTCGGTGGGTCCGAAAAGGCCGTAGATTGGGATCTCCGCAAGTGACAGGATATGCATGGGCGCAGAGTCATTGGTTACTGCAAAACGCGCGTGGCGACCAAGTTCGGCCAATTCGGCAACGCTGAATTGGCCGGTTGCGTCGATCCCAATTTCGCGGGCGAGCGAGCGATTGAGCTCCGCATCTTCTTCACCGCCAAGCCACACCACGCGGAGCGCGCGTCCCTCAATTGCGCGGGCCAGCTCGCGATAGTACGGCCAGCGCTTGGCGGGATGTTTGCGGCTCGCGCCGGCGTGCAACAACACGAAAGACCGATCCCCCAACGCATATCCTGCTAACCACTGCTGCACATGGGCGCGGGCGAGCTCGCTAACGGGCAAATACGGCCGCGGAGCCGCCGCAGCGTGGCCACCACTCACTAGAATTTCATTGATTCGATCAAACGCATGAGTCTGCCCGATATACGGTTCAGGCGGGTGATGGGTGTAGGGGTAACGCAGATGATTGCCCACGCACACGGGCGCGCCACTAAGCATGCACCACAGCCGCGTGCGGTCGTTGGATTGCAGATCGTAAATCCGCGCAAACCGTTGGCCACGCAGCCAACGGAGGGTGCGGAAGGTAGCCACGACGCCTGCGCGTGGGAGCGTATGAACTTTGAGTGCGGGCCAGTCCTTGAACAGCGGCGCAAACATCGGCACCGTCAACAGCCATAACTCGTCCTCGCGATAATCGGCGCTCAACTGGCGCAGAATCGCTGTCGCCATAATCATGTCACCTAACGCACCCAGTTTGATGACCAGGATCTTCATCGCGGAATTGGGTGTCCTGCGCCAGCAAGCGGGTGGTTCCGTCTTTCCAGTTCATACACCGCGCCGGCCAGTGTCAGCAGAATCAACCACCACAGTAACGAAGACCAATATGAGCCGTAGAAGGCCATGTGGGTATTGAGCGGAAAAGCTGCTGCAACCACGCTTAACCAAGCTGGGAATAACGAGACGCCGAGGGCGTGAGCGTGCAGGAAGCGATAGCTTACGACGCAAAACACGCCGAGACCGCAAAGTCCGATTAAGCCCGTTTCCGAAAACACTTCGAGCACGAGTTGATGAGGATGAGTTTGACCCTCGACATGAAATGGATCATCTGGCGCGCTGTATTGCGAGTAGACATAGCGATAGCCGCGAGGCCCGATTCCGTTAACCCAATGTTCGCGAATGATGTTGGCGGCCGTCAACCACAGATTGAAGCGCGAAGCAGTGGCCTCGTTCATCGTCGCGTAATCACCGCTGAACAAGCCGAGCGTGACCTGTACTCGATGGCGCAAGGAAGCATTGCCGAGCACTGTGAGGACTGCGGCCAGCGCCAAGACGGCGCCGAGTGTCGCGATGCGCTGTTTTAACCGGTGTTCGTGCGCGGAAGACCGCAGCCAATACCAGGCGTATCCCAGCGTGCTAACGCCCAGCATTATCCAGGCCGCACGCCGTGCGCTGAGAACGACCACCATGATCAGAGGAATGAGCAATACCCATAGCCAGGGCCAGCGTCGGCGATAGGTGTAGATCACGTGAAAATAAATTCCCGACAACGCCGCGACCACGTGCCCTAACGTAATTTCCGGATAAAACACCCCATAAATAGTGCCGGAATCTGCGGGGCTTCCAAACAAATCGCGGCCGCAGAAAAACTGTATCAGGGCATCTGTGCACCAGAAGACGAGGATGCCGAAGACGCCCACATTGAGTTTGGGCCACAGCTCAGACTCGCGACTTTCATGCAGCACAAAAACGCCCATCCCGAGAAAGCGCAAATAAGGCCAGGTAGTCATGGCGGCGCGTGCCGGATTCACCGCATCGATCAACGAAAAAGCCATCGGCAACCAAAGACTCGCAAACAGCGTTAACAAGAGTCTGAAGAGTGGGTTTGCCCAATACCGGCGAGGCGCCGCCAAAAACCGATATAGCCCCACCAGCGCCATGATTCCCGCGGGAATATTGGGTAGGGACTTGCTGCTGAAGAGCAGCAGCATCGCGAGCAATAAAATCAGGCCGGTATTCTTTGCGGCCGTTTGGAAAAAACGCCCAAGGCCACCAGCGACTGGATTAGGAGAAACGCTCAGCATGCGTGGTGGTGTGGGTTTTCAGGCACGCGGTGTTTACTCATTATGCTGGCGCTTATTCTGCCGGAAAAGGCGCGTGCCAGGGGCGCGCGCGGCGCTCTAGTGAACCACCGCTAACATCAGTTGCCAGCGCCTGGCAGTGCCGGTTAGGCTGCATTGAGCTTGAACGAGAGGGTCCACAGATGCCTGAGTTACTGCATTATTTTGATTATAAAAGCCCTTATGCGTATCTCGCGCAGGGTCCCACTGATGCACTTGAGGCGCGCTACGGAATAGTCGTCACACGCGTCCCTTACACTCTCAACATTCCGGCGTTTCTTGGCGCCGCGCGGTTGGATGCGACGGGCCAGGATACCGTCGGGACGCGCAGCGCGCACCAATGGCGGCGCGTGCGCTACAGCTATATGGATTGTCGAAGAGAGGCCAATCGCCGAGGCCTGACGATCAGAGGGCCGCAGAAAATTTGGGATAGCGCGGTGGCCCACTTAGGCTTCTTGTATGCGAGCGAACAACAGAATTTTCGAGCCTATCACGCGCTGGTTTATGAGCGCTTTTGGCGACGCGAATTGGATATCGAGGATATCGCCGTCGTCGCTGGTGTGTTGCGTGAAGTAGGCGTTGAGGTGACTTCCTTCGAAAAATTCGTCGCTGGTCGAGGCGCCGAGTTGCTCAGGCGGCTCCATCTGCAAGCCGAAGAAGCTGGCGTTTTTGGGGTTCCGAGTTGGCGCCTGGACGGGGAATTATTCTGGGGTTCGGAACGACTGCCGCTAATTGAGGAGGCCTTAACGCGAAGCCGCTAGCGCCCCGCGGGCGCGCCACGTTGGTGGCAGCTGAATCCTCGCGCGCGCAGGAATTTGATTTGCAGAATCTCTGCTTCAGCCGGCAGCTGGGCCTGCACGTGCTTAAAAGTTTCAGCGACGAGTTCAATCGTCTGTTCGTGCGACTCTAAAACATAGGTGACGCGGTAGTCGTTCATCCGCCAGGGAAACTCTTCTTTTGAACTTGCGAGTAAAACACCTTTTGGTGGTAAATCTTCGCCAGCAGTTGATTAATTTCGGTGGCCGCCGAGTCGCTGGCCAATTTGCTTTCGTCAGCCAACGCGTGATTTGCGTAGCGGGACAATTCGCTGCGCAGTGCATTCTCGATAATTTCAATGTCGCGCAGCTGAAGACTAAACATTTCGCGATATTTGGCCATAAAGTCACCTCTGATAACGGCAGTCAACCTAGCATCTCGTTAACCCGTTGCCGCGATGATATCGCGAAGCGACAAAGCGTTGGCGTGCGTTATTGAATTATTTCAATGCGAGGAAGATTGTACGCAACGCTGCTTCGACTCTCTGCGGAGTTAACGCAGCGAGATCCTGGCGGGGAGCGCGCACTATTCTCGCCTTGCTGCCCCAGGGGCAGTACCGTTCGGGCCGACCAGGTCCAAATAAAGTCAGCGTGGGCACCCCGCGTGCCGCGGCCAGATGACCGAGTCCAGAGTCATTGCCGACGAAGACCGCAGCGTAATCCAGCAGTGCCGCCGCTTGCGTTAACGAGGTGGTGCCCGCGACATTCAAACAAGGGAGCGGGCAAAGTTCCTTAAGCGACTCCGCTAATGGCCGGTCCGGACCATTACCCAGAAGCATCACGGCCGAAAATTCATCTGCAACCAGGTTAACTAACTCCGCGAAATACTTCTCCGGCCAGATTTTCCCGGGCCAATTCGCCCCTGGGGCCAATGCCAGCCAACGCGTCGCTGCGAATGGCGCCACCCGCTTGCTCGCGAACTCCCGATCTGCAGACGCGACCCACACTTTGGTCTCTGGGAGGTCGTGGTTTTCTGGTAGAACTTGCGAGGTAACTGCGAGATGTTGCTCAGCGGCGTGCGGGCCATGCGCGGGCCGCCGCCACCGGTTGGTACGTTGCGCACCCTTCAATAACCAAGGGAGGAAGTCGGTGCGCAGATCAACTATCGCTGTGTAGGGTTGTGCGCGGAGGGTCACTATCAGTTCCATAATGTCGCGTATACCACGCGCCTTGTGGCGGTGGTAGAGGGTGCCGAGATAAGGGCAAGCGCGCAATAAATCACTGGAGCGCGTATCCGCGACGATGTCGATCAGATGATCCGGATAGGCCGCGTGTAAGGCTTGTAGGGCGGGCGTCGTCAACACGAGGTCGCCAATGTTACTCAGCGTGATAAAAAGCAGCCGCAGTTGGGGCTCGAGAATAACTTCAGACATTTTCTAGCATCTGTGCGACTTCTTCGAGCGGAATACTGGCGACGGAGGTACCGCCGAAATCGCGTGCCCGGAGCACGCGCCGAGACCCGAACGGGGGTTCAAATTTTCGCGGGTCGGTGTGCCCGAAAAGCGACAGGAGCGGTTGCCCGCCAGCGGCCAGCAGATGGCCTGCACCAGAATCATTAGCCACGCTTGCGGAGAGTCTTTGGGCCAATGCAATCGTAAGGAGCGGGCCTTCAAGCAAATCGCCGGCCGCACTGTATTCCGGGAAAACCGCCTCCGGCAGCGCCAGGGCCAAATCGTTACGCCATGTTTTTTCATCCGGTCCGAGAAAAAAAACCGGCACACGATGGCGGTGTTTTTGGCGGCGCGCGATCTCAATGTAATGACCAAGCGGCCAGCATTTCTCTTTGCCACCGGCACCGGGGGCGAAGCCAATGTACTCAGGCCCTGCGGGCAGTAATTCTGCAGCGAGTTTTAGGTAGCGAGTTGGCAGCGTAAGCGTGGTGGGCAACTTAAGCGGTTCGCCAATCGCCAGTTCGAAGAGTGTTTGTGTCTGGCGATAAACCGGAAGTTGGGAGAAATTCGATGGCGCCTTGATCTCCGACAAAGCGAATTTTGCCATAGGGGCAATAAACCTCCTATGCGAGAGCCGCCGCAGCGCCAGCGTCGCGCGGAGCGTCTGTTCACTGACGACAATACAATCGTAGGGTTGCTGCCAATAGGGCATGAAGATTTGTGACCAACTCGAGCCCAGGCCGGAAATTTCATGGATCTCATCGATCAGTCCAGCGACAAGTGGTGCGAGACCGCGCTTGAATACGCTGGGTTTACGGCCGGTGCTCCAGACTAAATAAATATCTGGGCGCTGCTTCTTAAGCGCAATAATGGCAGGCAACTTGATAAGGGCGTCACCGAGTCGGTCTTCAGCAGTGTGAAAGAGGATCGAGTGCACATCAATAAGGTTGATAGGATTTTTCTTCGCTGAAGCGAGATCCCAAAATCCCATCCAGGCGCTTCTTCAGATGTGCACGTTTGTCATTCATAAAGTACACGCGCCGAGCAAGTTCAATAAAGGCCGTATCAAAAGTCTTTTGTCGTTCCAGTTCACGAATGGCGTCTTCAATCTCCCACAGCTGCTCATTCACCTGCTTTAGTTCGTCGCGCGAACGCTGCACCTCTAATGAGGAGCGCAGCGGCGCCGATATTTGTTCCCATGCCAAATTCAACGCCTGGAGTTCAGTCTGAATGTTTACCTTCTTGGCGAGCTCAGCGATACGCAGGGATTTGATTTCTAGAATCGTGATCTTATCTACCAATTCGCCGAATGAGACTTCTATTAGGGCCGACATGCTAGCCTCATTTTCCAATACAGAAGCGTGAAAATATTTCACCCAGCAATTCGTCGCTGGTGAATTCTCCGGTCAGCTCGCCGAGTGCGCGATGGGCGAGACGTAGCCGTTCAGCGCTCTCGACGTGGTCCAATGAAAAGTCCGCTGCGGTCGAGAATTTAAGCATCTCAAGCGCTTTTTCTAACGCATCTAAATGTCTTGCACGCGCAAGAAGCGGACTGTCGCTGTCCGTATCGACTTCCATCGTCAATAGAATCGCCTGAATTAGCTCGGCAATTCCCTCACCCTTCATCGCGGAAATACCGACTTCCAGATGCTCTCCCACTCGATCTACGGACGTGCTTTCGCCTGCTAAATCGATTTTATTTCGAACATAAATAAGCGCCGAGGGCTGTGCCTGAGACGGCGCTAGTAAATCCGTTATTGTCGGTCGGTCTTCCGTTGCATCGAAAAGACAGAGAAGTAAATCCGCAGTCGCGACTTCTGCCAAGGCACGACGGATTCCTTCGCGTTCGATTTCTTCGTCCGTGCTATGCAGTCCAGCGGTGTCGATGAGGGTGACGACCAAACCTTCGATATCCACATCCGCACTGAGGACATCCCGCGTAGTGCCCGGCGTCGGGCTTACAATCGCACGATTTTGGCCGGATAAAATATTCAAAAGTGTGGACTTACCCGAGTTGGGGCGACCGATTAATACCACGCGCAGGCCGCGTGCTAACTGTGCGCCTTGTCGGGCATTTTTAAGGAGGGCTTCAAGCTGCGCGCGAAGGGTTTGCGTTTTCTGGAAAATTGGTACTGTTAATTGGTCGACAGCGACGTCTTCGCTGAAGTCGATAAGCGCTTCAAGACGTGCGCGCGCGTCCGTCAGGCCAGTAGAAATCTGGCCAATGGCGGTTGAAAAGTGGCCAGAAATTGCGAGATTTGCGGCTCTAAGGCTGCGTGTTGTACTGGCGGTGATCAGATCAGCGACTGCTTCCGCCTGCACGAGATCGAGTTTGCCGTTCAAAAAGGCGCGTTGGGTAAATTCACCCGGTTGCGCCGGTTCCGCGCCTGCAGCGTAAACCGCATGCAACATTCGCGCGAGAACTGCTGGCCCTCCGTGTAGGTGAAACTCCACCATCTCCTCACCTGTATAGGAGGCCGGTGCTGCGAAATAAAGAACCAGACCGCGGTCTATAGCCTCGTGTTGCGCGTCATACAGGGTCTGCAGTGAGACTCTACGCGGTTCAGGTAATCGAACCGCCACGCGAGAGATTATTTCAGCACTCTTGCTACCCGAAATTCGAACAATGCCAATGGCACCGGATCCGGCGGCGGTGGCGATTGCAGCGATCGTAGATGAGGTGTGCATCGCGCCGAGAGGACGCATCAACCGCTAGGCGGCGCGTTCCGCCGCACGCGTGATAAACCACTGTTGGGCAATGGAGAGGCAATTGTTCACGAACCAATACAGGACCAGACCGGCCGGGAAGAATGCAAAGAAAACACCGAACGCAAATGGCATGATTTGCATGACTTTCGCCTGTATCGGGTCGACCGGCGCGGGGTTCAGTTTTGATTGTAACCACATACTGATAGTCATCAGAACGGGTAGCACAAACCATGGATCTTTAATTGAGAGGTCTTGGATCCATAAAATCCAGGGGGCTTGGCGCAATTCCACACTCTCCAGAATCACCCAATATAGCGCCATGAAAATCGGAATCTGAACGACGATCGGAAGGCAACCACCAAGCGGATTGATTTTCTCTTTCTTATAGAGATCCATCATGGCTTGGTTCAGCGCGGAGCGGTCGGATTGGTAGCGCTCTCGTATTGCCAAGAGGCGTGGTTGAACCACACGCATTTTCGCCATTGAACGGTAGCCCGCCGCAGACAAGGGAAAGAATAGGAATTTCACAATGCAGGTTAAAAAGATGATGGCCCAACCCCAATTGCCGGTGAGCGCGTGCATTTTCGCGAGCGTCCAGAATAGGACTTTGCCGATGAACCAAAGAATTCCGTAATCCACTGTGAGCTCTAAGCCGGGTGCTACTTTCGCTAGCAGGTTCTGCAGTTTCGGTCCGATAAAAATACTGCTTTCGACACTTGTCTGTGCGCCCGCGTCTAGTGTTTTAGCGGGCCCATAGAAACCTACAGCGTAGTTACTCGCGCCTATGATGGTCGAGTAGTAATGATAAGACTCTTGCGGAGGCGGGATGATCGCGGCTACGAAATAATGTTCCAAAATCGCCGCCCAGCCATCGACGATATTCTCGTTTACAGGCTCTTTGGTGAGATCTTTGTAGGAATGCTTCGCGTAGCGCTTGGCAGGTGAGGAGAAAGCGGCGCCAGTAAACGTTTGGATGAAATATTGCCGTCGTTCTTGCTGAGTTCTTTGAAGTTGATCGTAATGATTAAAGGACCAAGCTTGTGAACTCTGGTTATCGATTGAAAAAACAACCCTAATTTTATAGCTGCCGCGCTCCAGCAGATACTCCTTCAGGACGCTCACACCTGAAGCTGATTTCCAGCGCAGGACGACCCGTAAAGAATTGTCGTTGCTACTTAATTTGAAACTTGCCTGGTCGCTGGTGAAATTAGCGTAGTGGTCGGCACTTTCACCCGTCACCGCTTTAAGCCCACTTTGATATACGAAGAAACGCTCGGCGGTATTATCAAGGAGGTGAAATGTTGAGGAATCAGCCCCGTCGTTTGGCGGGTAGCGAATTAGGCCCGCTTGCTCAATAACGCCACCGGTGAGGTTAATTTTGAGTTGGAGGACGTCGGTTTCGACGGTTACGAAAGAAGCGGTCGGATTAGTTGATTTGGCGGCGCTGGATTCATTTGGCGTAAGCTGAGTTGAGCCGTTCTGTAGAATATTAGGGGTAGAGTCGGGCTGTGCAGCAGGGGCTTTGGGGATGGTGGTTAAAGGGGCTGCATCAAGCGGGGCATAATCGCGTTGCCAAGCTTCCCACATCATGAGCGAAATGAAGCTAAAGGCGATCAGTAGAATTAGTCGGGTTTGTTCCATAAGCGTAGGAAGAGTCAGAGGGTTTTGTGGTGGTCCTGAACTCGCGAAAGGTCGTTCCAGAGCGCTTCTAGACAATTGAAGAGCTTCGCGGAGTTAGCCTTGGCGGCGTTGGTATTTGCTTGCACGATGATGTCGATGCAACCAAATCTATGGATATTCAGGCGGAAGGATTCTCGGATAATTCTTTTTATTCGGTTTCGATCAACAGCCCGCGCGATGTAGCGTTTGGAAATGGCGAGGCCAAGTCTAGTGTTAGTTGAGGCGCTGGCTGCGGAGAAGACATTGAAATAGGCTGTGCGTATACGTCTTCCAGATCGAAAAAGCCGGAGATATGAGGCGCCTCCGCTGAGCTTTAATTCCCGGGAAAAGCCTTTGATGCTTCTAAACCGGTGTTAAACGAGCTCGACCTTTTGCGCGGCGCGACTTCAAGACTTGGCGGCCTCCTTTAGTACTCATCCGCGCCCTGAATCCATGAGTCCGTGCGCGCTTCAACTTACTGGGCTGGTAGGTTCGTTTCATTTGTAGGGACCTTAAGAAAACTTATATGCCACACGGAATGTGGTGGCAGCGAGCAGTGGATGATATTGGTCCGGTGTCGACACTGTCAATTTTGAGGCGCGTTAATTTCGTTGAGTATCCTGTGGATAACCTTGTAGGGGCTCGTTAGACTTGAAGAAGCCCCATCTTCCAAATGAAAAATATCCATACCGATGTCCGTTTCTTGGCCTAGTTGCTTACGAATCTTAGAGAGTGAACTTTCGCCTCAGCAATACAACACTTGGATTCGACCTTTATCAGCGGAAACGCATGCCACCACCTTAACCGTCTCGGCGCCGAATAAGTTTGTTTGCGAGTGGGTCCGTGATAAATACGGGTCAAAAATTGGGGAAATTTCGAAAGAGCTTTCTGGGGGCAAGGTCACATCTGTGATATTTAACGTGATGACGCCTCTGGACAACGATGTTTCTATCAATCGTTCTCCCCATCTTTCTAATATCAAGGAAATTTCTAAGGTTGGGGCGCCAGCGAAAGGACTTAAGCGAGACTTCACTTTCGAAAGCTTCGTAGAAGGAAAATCCAATCAACTTGCGCGCGCTGCTTCACTCCAAGTAGCTGAAAATCCTGGTAAAGCCTATAACCCGCTCTTCATCTGTGGCGGAGTGGGGTTAGGCAAAACACACCTTATGCAGGCTATCGG
>JANOVQ010000010.1:0-2659 GCA_031417495.1 Pseudomonadota bacterium
TTGCGATACAGGGCATCGAACTTAACTTGCTGTGACTTGTTCATCCAAACTTCCTCCAGTAAAGACGCCCCGGATGAGGCGCGTGGAGGAATTATTCACAAGGTGGGTTCTTACTTGCCGCGTAGCGGCTTCGTTCAACAAGTCGTTCAACAAGTCGTTCCAGCCGACCCTTGACTGCTCGCTTCCTTCGCTGCCGCTCCGGTCGGTCGCCGTCAAGGCCGGCTGAACTTAGCGTTAGGCCGCTTGAGGAAATGCAATGCTAGATTTCGAATGGGATCCGGCCAAAGCCATCGTAAACGTCGAAAAGCACAAAGTTACGTTTGATGAAGCGGCGTCGGCTTTTGGAGACCCGCTTTCATTGACGGTTCCGGATCCAGAGCACTCTGAAGGAGAGTATCGATATCTCTTGCTCGGAGTGAGCAACGCCAGTCGCCTGATTGTGGTGTCACATACAGAACGGTCAGGTAGGATACGTATCATCGGAGCGAGGCCTGCGGTGCCTAAAGAGCGGAGAGACTATGAACAAGGAACCTGAAGAAGAACTACGACCCGAATACGATTTCAGTGCTGGCGTGCGAGGAAAATATGCCGAGCAGTTCGCCGCGGGAACGAATCTAGTGCTCCTCGACGTAGACATAGCCCGCGCATTTCCGAATGCCGCAGCGGTGAACACGGCGTTGAGGACCTACCTTAGAGAGCATTCTGCGAACGCCGAATAGGGGCAATCGGCCTAACGAATAAGGATATGTAACGAATAAGGATATGTCGCGGTACTCCCGCGACATATCCTGTTGTTGAACAAGCCCGGCGAGTTTGCGGTGCTCTCCCTATAGGGAATCAAATAGATTTGAGGTGAGCGCGGGAGCGCGTCTGAATCGGTGCGATTGGATTTGACGATAGCGCCGCTGGGACCGCGACGGTCGTTCGGATGGGTGGCGAGCCGGGACTGTCGTCATTCGCTTCCCGAGCAAATCCAAAGCAACGGAGTTCTACAACTCAGCTGGCTACACGCCGCTGCGAATGCTCCGAATCAACGAACTCACGGATGGCGGTTCGGTAGTAATCGCAGAAGGCCTCGATCTAACGGCGTTCGCGTAGTTGCCTATTACTTACTGTGGCAACGGAAGTGCGATTCCCAAGTTACTGAGCAGCCGTATCCATCAACTCGAATAGGTCTGATGAAATTAGCTGCGGGCTATTACAAATCCTCGGGCGCAATGCGGATCGTAAGACCGGCGAGGTCAGGTTCGATCACCACCTGGCAGGACAGGCGGCTCGTCGCGATGCGGTGGGCGGAAAGGTCGAGCAGATATTTCTCGTCATCACTCATTCTCAGCAGCCGCTCGAACCACGCGGCTTCCACCTGCACATGGCAAGTACCACACGAGCAATTGCCGCCACACAGCGCGAGCAACTCGTGATGCCCGTGCGCACGGATGGCCTCCATGAGGCTCATCCCATCCGCACCTTCGAGCAGGTGTGTCGTGCCGTCTCGGGTGGTGAGGGTGAGTGCGGTCATGCCGTTTGTGCGGAGGCGAGCCAAGCCGCAACACCGGCGTTGCCTGCCACACTGCGCCGCGGCGCGGCCGGTTTAAACAGGATCGGTACGTTGCCCATGCCCGAGACAAATCCTGGCCACCAGCGGCTCGGGCGTGCGGCATCAAGGGTGTAGTCCGGCAATCGCCGCAGGAACTCCTCAATCACGAGGTGGGCCTCGAGCGTTAGCAAGTGCGCACCGAGGCAGCGGTGAATACCGAGACCGAGGCCGACGTGCCGATTCGGCATGCGCTCGGCAATGAAACTATCGGGATATTCAAAGGCACGCGGATCGCGATTGGCGACAGGGTTACAGAGCAACACCATCTGGTCTTTCGCCATGCGCACTCCGCCAATTGTGATGTCCTCGATCACCACCCGTGCGGTAAACGCAGGCGAGTAGAAACGCAGGAATTCGTTGATCACTTTCGGAATAAGGGTCGAGTCGCGCACCAGTCGCGCACGCAGATCGACATCCCAGCCGAGGCGCCACAGGATCGAACCCAGCAGGTTCTTGGTGTTGTCGATACCACCCAGCATCAGCACCGTACAGAAGCCGAGCAATTCCTGATGATTGAAGCGGCGACCATCCACCTCGGCATTGATCACCTGTGAAAGGACGTCCACACCGCCCTCACGCCGTCGCCTCGCGATGGTGTCCTCGAAGTAAGCGTACATTTCTGCGATGTCAGCCGCTGCGCCGGCCGGATCGACGATGAATCCCTCGGACAGTGCGCGACACCAGCGCATGAACTGCGGGCCGAGTTCGGCCGGCAAACCCATCAAAAGCGCAGTCAGGATCGCCGGGATAGGGCGCGCCACCAATTGTCCAACATCCGCTGCACCGCTCGCGATGAATCCATCAATCAGCTGATTAACATTGTCGCGCAGGATGTCGTCGTAGATGCGCACCCCGTTCGGGCCGAATGAGGAGTTGACGAGCGCGCGGGCAAAGCGGTGATGGGGATCATCCTGACCTGCGATCATCAGTGCCTCGCCGGTCCCATAGCGTGGCAAAGTCGGTTCGCGATTGGAAAAGGCGGCCGGATTGCGCGCAATCTCGCTGTATTCCTCGTAACCGACCACCGCCCAAAAGCCGTCGTGGGCGCTGCTCCATCCCACG
>JANOVQ010000011.1:0-7626 GCA_031417495.1 Pseudomonadota bacterium
GCTAAGCTCTCCCAACTCACATCTGATAACATCGTTCTCGGCATGATTGGCTCGCTAATTCTGGTGTTGTAGCGACCCCAATATTACCGGGTCCTTCATGCCGCCTTCCTTTCTCTTTCATGAAAGATCAACAGGCCCTAAGAACTGAAGGTCTTGGTCAGAGCGGCACCACGAGCCCTCGGCCCGAGAGTCAAGACTGGTGACCAATGCAAGGAGCGCAAATAAACGAGAGAAAGCAACGCGCCACGGTTTCACAGCCTCCGTGTCATGCGATCTGACTAGCCTGGACGTTTGCATAGTTGGGGGTCCGGTTGAGCGACCCGCTGCCCTTCTTTGAGACTATCAAGGGTTGCCGTTCGAAAACTCCGATTTAGACCGCACTGTGCCAATACTCGATCCCAACGACTATGAAATTATCGTCCCTGATAAAGTCACTTTTAGCGCACCGTAAGCGGCCTCGAAGACCCTGCGAAGGGTTTTGGTTGGTCTTTCGTTAGCGTCGCTTGCGCGGCGCGCTAGGTGTGGTGGGCGCAGGCAGCATCGGTTCCGCAGCCAGGACTTTTTCCGCGAGTTGTCGTTTGTAGGACTTCAGGGCGAGCTGCAGGCGCGTATCGTTCAGCGCCAGAATTTGAATCGCGAGTAGTGCCGCGTTGGTCGCGTTATTGATCGCCACCGTCGCGACCGGCACGCCCGCGGGCATTTGTGCGATCGACAGCAGCGCATCGGTGCCGTTCAACACCGTCGCCGCCACGGGCACGCCAATCACGGGCAAATGGGTGAGCGCTGCCGTCATGCCCGGTAGATGGGCGGCGCCGCCGGCGCCGGCGATGATGATCTGCAGGCCGCGGTCACCCGCACTTTGCGCATAGTCGTACATGCGTTGGGGCGTGCGATGCGCAGAGACAATCGCCACTTCGTGCGGCACCGCGAACTCCGTCAGGAGATCGGCCGCCGCCTGCATGATTTTGAGATCGGAGGTGCTGCCCATGATCACGCCCACTAGCGGGGTGGAAATTTTGCGGCGCGTTTTCATGTGGCGTCTCCGAAGACTTTAAGGGTGTCTTGCAAAGCGTGCGCGGTAGCCAGGGCTTCGCCAAGGGTTTCGGCGGTGACGGTCACGTGGCCCATCTTTCGAAAGGGCTTCACGGTATGTTTGCCGTAGAGATGCACCGATGTGCCACGGGTCTGCCTGGCGCGCGCTAAGCCCTCAATCCGAGGCTCTCCATGCGCGCCGGGTTCGCCCAGCAAATTGAAACTCGCGGCCGGCCGCAGCAAGGTGGTGGGACCGAGTGGCTGGCCGGTCACCGCACGCAAATGCTGCTCGAACTGCGAGGTCACGCAGGCCTCTATGGTGTAATGCCCGGAGTTATGCGGGCGCGGCGAGATTTCGTTGATCAAAATTTCGCCTGCGCGCGTGAGAAAGAACTCGATGCCGAAAATACCGATGCCGTCGAGGCATTCGACAATTCGCCGCGCGAGCGCCTGGCATTGGGCGGCAATTGCTGAGCTGATCGCGGCGGGCGCCTGGATCAGATCGAGAATATTCGCGCGTGAATCAAAGTGCGCTTCCACCACCGGATAGGTGGCAATGTCACCCTGCCAATTGCGCGCCACCATCACCGCGAGTTCCTTGTCGATATCCACCAGGCGCTCGACGAGGCAGGGCACGGCTAAGAGCGCGGCGGCGTCTGGCAGCGCGCGCACGACTTTCACGCCGCGTCCATCATAGCCATGGCGGCGCGCCTTCATCACACAGGGCAGCCCAAACGCGAGCAGTGCGGGGTGGTCGCCCACCGCCAGCGCACGAAAATCGCTGGTCGGCAATTGATGCTGCTGCAGGAATTCCTTTTGACGGAATTTGTCCTGGATGATGCCGAGGACTGCGGCCGAGGGCGCCACTCGAGTGCCGCTGCGTTCCAGCGCGGCAAGACACGATGCAGTCACCGCTTCGATATCCAAGGTCACCACGCTGGTGGTGCGCGCGAGTTCGGTGAGCTGCGTGGCGTCGTCGAACTCTCCGACCAGCTGCGTCGCGAATTGGTGTGCCGGACAATCCGGCGTGGGATCGAGTACGGTAATTTTGAGACCAATATCCGGTGCGGCCTCGGCCATCATGCGCGCGAGCTGCCCGCCGCCAACGATTCCGACATGAGTCGCGGGAGCGACTTCCAAGGGGGTAGAGAGCGGCATGGTTTTCCCGGGTCGGCACGGCCGACAGTCAGAGGTGAAAACGGCATAGGATAAGCGTTATGGCGGACGAGCAAAACCCGCAGGTGAGTGCGAACGCTTACGCGCAGCGGGTCGAGTCAAGCCCTGAGTAGCCAGGGGGCATGGTGCGTGTTTCAATTGACTGGCGCGCGACAGCCCCCGTCGCGCAACGAAACTCTGCCCAACATGAGGAACCTGCCAATGAAACTCGCCCCGCTGATGACCTATACCGCAGATTTACTGCCGCCGGTGGCGGTTGGCGCCGGTCCTTATGGTAATCGGGCAATTTTCGAGGTCACAGGGGGCACGTTTGAAGGCGCACGTCTGCGCGGCAAACTGCGCAGCGGCGGCGGTGACTGGTTATTGGTCGATGGCCAGGGCCTCGGGCATTTGGATGTTCGCGCCACCTTCGAAACCCATGATGGCGCTGCCATCTATGTCCAGTATTACGGCCGCGTCGTGCTCACCGAAGCGCTCAACCAGGCGTTACAGGGCAACGGCGAAACGGAATACGGCGGTGAGCATTTCTTCTCGCAGCCGCGCTTTGAAACCGGCGATCCGCGCTATGCCTGGCTGAACCAGGTGATGGCGGTGGGGCAGGGCCGGGTACGCAACGGTCGCGTGGAATACCAGGTCTTTGAATGCGTAAACGACTAGCCCGGACTAAAGGAGCACGCCCTGATGATCGTAAAAACCCCCACTGTGGATGAGATCGCAACGATCGCGAGCCACTTCGGACTCGATCTCAGCGAGGACGATCTCGACTCTTTTCAAGGCCTGATGGCGGGCACCCTGACTTCCTACCAGCGCCTGCAGGAGTTACCAGAACCGACCTTGCCGGTGAAATACCCGCGAGCTGGCAGCTATCGCCCTGATCGAGCCGAGGATCCGCTGAACGCCTGGTATCAGAAGTGTTCGATCAAAGGCGCTAAACGCGGGCCCTTGCTCGGCAGGCGCATCGCGATCAAGGACAACATCTGTGTCGCCGGGATCCCCATGATGAACGGCACTTCGGTGCTGGAAGGCTATGTGCCAGAGGGTGACGCGACGCTGGTCACGCGCATCCTGGACGCCGGCGGCGAGATCGCCGGCAAGGCAGACTGCGAGAGCCTGTGCTTTTCCGGTGGCAGCCACACCAGCGACAACGGCCCCACGTTAAATCCCTACGACCACACGCGGACCAGCGGCGGATCCTCAGCTGGGAGTGCGGCGTTGGTGGCGGCCGGCGAAGTGGACATGGCGATTGGCGGCGATCAAGGCGGCTCAATCCGCATTCCGAGTTCATGGTGCGGCACGGTGGGATTGAAGCCCACCCACGGACTGGTCCCCTATACCGGTGCGTTCCCGATTGAGGCCACCTTGGATCACGTGGGACCGATCACGCGCACGGTCGCGGACTGCGCGCTGCTGCTGGAAGTGATCGCCGGCGAGGATGGCCTCGATCCGCGCCAGTATTCAGTCAAAACTGCGGCCTATACCAAGGCGCTGACCGGCGAGATCAAGGGTTTGAAAATCGGCATTGTCAGCGAAGGCTTTGGGTGGCCGGGATTATCTGAGGGCGATGTCGATGCCTGTGTCCGGCAGGCGGCGGGACGCTTTGAGGCGCTGGGGGCGGTGGTGTCCAGTGCGTCGATTCCCTGGCATCGCGATGGTCAACACATCTGGACCGGCATCGCGGTGGAAGGGGCTACTCAGCAAATGCTGAAAGGCAATGGAATGGGCACCAACTGGAAAGGCCACTACACCACCAGCCTGCTCGATGCCTTCGCACGCGGCTTTCAGACCCGCGCAAATGACTTATCGGAGACCACGAAAGTGGTGCTACTGACCGGCGAATATCTACAACAGAAATATCACGGGCGGTTCTACGCCAAAGCGCAGAATCTCGCGCGAGTTCTGCGTGCCGCCTACGATGCGGCGCTTGGCGAGTTCGATTTATTGCTAATGCCGACCTTGCCGATGAAGGCCACGCGGATTCCGGCGGCGGACGCGACGCGCGAGGAGTACATCGCCCGTGCGCTGGAAATGCTGCCGAACACCAGTCCTTTCGATGTCACCGGCCATCCCGCACTCAATCTGCCGTGTGGAATATCGCAGGGGCTGCCGGTCGGCCTGATGTTGGTGGCCAGGCACTTCTGCGAAACCACGATTCTGCGGGCTGCACACGCTTTCGAAACTGCCTATGATTGGAAAAAAAACTGAGCGGCAAAAGGAACTGACATGAGCATCAAGCACAATCGTCCGCTGACTGATATCGAAATTCGGGTCAAGGCGTTGGAATCTCTACTGGTGGAAAAGGGCCTGGTCGATTCCGCCACCTTGGATGCGCTGATCGATACCTATGAACACAAAGTAGGGCCACGCAACGGTGCGCGGGTGGTGGCTCGCGCGTGGGTCGATCCGGCCTACAAGCAGCGCCTGCTCAGCGATGGCACCAAGGCTATCGCTGAGCTCGGCTATTCGGGTATTCAGGGCGAAGACATGGTGGTGATCGAAAACACGCCCGATACGCACAATGTCATCGTGTGCACCCTGTGCTCCTGTTATCCCTGGCCAACCTTGGGGTTGCCACCAGTGTGGTTTAAGTCCGCACCCTATCGCTCGCGCGTGGTGAGTGAGCCGCGCGGTGTGCTGCAGGAATTTGGCCTGAATTTGCCAGACGAAATGCGCGTGCAGGTGTGGGATAGCACGGCGGAACTGCGCTACATGGTGCTGCCTGAGCGCCCAGCCGGCACCGAGGGTTGGAGCGAAGAACAACTCGCGACCTTGGTGACTCGCGACTCCATGATCGGTGTCGCCAACGTTCAAGCCCCAGCGAAGTAGGAGTTCCCATGAACGGCATCCACGATCTCGGCGGCATGCATGGACTCGGCCCGATTGTGGTCGAGCAAAATGAACCGGTTTTTCATCACGAGTGGGAACGTCGCGTGTTTGGCATGTTTCTGCCGATATTCGCGACCCGCACTTTCAATGTTGATGAATTGCGCGCCGCGATTGAACGCATGGGTGCGCCGGCGTATCTGAACACCTCGTATTACGAACATTGGCTGCATGCCTACGAAACCCTGTTGGTGGAGAAGGGTGTGCTGACGCAAGCTGAACTCGAGGCGCGGCGTACCCAGGTCGCGCAGGAGAATCACTAATGGCGATCAGTCCCCAACAAGCCTTGGCCGCCGCGCTCGCCGGCGCCAGTGCGCGCATTGATGCTCCTGTGGCCCCACGCTTCAAACCCGGCGCGCGCGTTCACCTGCGTAACATCAATCCCACGGGTCACACGCGCATGCCACGCTACATCCGTGACAAGGTCGGCACGATTGAACGCGATCACGGCGTGTTTGTGTTTCCCGATACTTACGCCGTGGGTAAAGGCGAAAAACCGCAGCACGTCTATCTGGTGCGCTTTACGGCGCAGGAATTATGGGGTGCCGAGGCGCGCAGCAATGATGAACTACTGGTCGATGTGTGGGACGACTATCTGGAGCCCGTCTGATGATGAGTGCAGAGAGCACAGCAGCGCTGCCGAATTTTGCCGCAGTACCAGGCCTGCCGCACGATGAGGACGGCGTGGTGTTCGCCGCGCCGTGGGAGGCCAAAGCCTTCGCGCTCGTGGTGCATCTTCATCAGCGCGGCAGCTTTGCATGGAGTGATTGGGTGCAGGCGCTTGCGAGCGAGATCGCCGCCGATCGCGCGCGTGCTGCGCCCACGCCATATTACTTATTATGGCTGAGCGCTGCTGAGCAGCTGGTGGCGGCGCGCGGGTTGGTGACGGAGAGTCAGCTTGCAGTTGCGCGCGAGGCGCTGCAGGTGGCCCAAGCCGAGCAGCACGACCACGACCACGACCACGACCACGACCACGGTCATTAGCACCGTACCCGTCGTCCCGGAATTCACGTAGCGAAGATAGGCGTCATCCCGAAATTTGCGCAGCAAATAGCCGGGGCGGGATCCCTTCTGAACATCGAATGCCCCTGGATCCCGGGTCTGCGCGCGGGATAACGGCGTCGGCTGTGCATACCGCCATTAATCCTCGCCCATCATCTCCTACTCAATCAGGGTTATCCGACCTTGGGCGGTAAGAAAGAGGATCACTCAAGCCCCATACCGAATCCGCGTGCCATGCTCCAGCGCAAGATCGAGTTCTGCGGCAGTGAGTCCTTTCGGAAAATAGCACCCGGAGACATGTGCCTGCGCGAAACTCGAGCCTTCGAGTAAGGTTTCGCGGAAATCGATGCCGCGCAGATCGGACATCCGAAAATAGCAGTCGCGCAAGTCGAGTCCACTCGCATCGAGGCCGCGCAAATCGAGGCGGCTGAGGTCGGTCCCGACCAGATCGCAGCCATCACCCTTGGCCTTGCGCTGGTTGAACTCCGCGATCTCGCCCATGCGCAGGAGCTTGTACATGTCGCAGATGCTGATCCGGGGCTTTTCATTCATGGGTGTTCCTCAAGATTAGGGCGGGCTGGCGTAAGCATTAGCGGCCGGCCCACGGCCGAAGTTGATCGCGGCGCGAGCGCAAATTTACTGCGGACGAAGCAATTCGAAAATTTCCCCCAAGGTGCCGTAATTCATATATCCCAGACGGGCCACTGGCTGCAGCCGCCGTTCATCCACCAGGCCATCGATGATCACGTCATCTGCAATGTGCACCCCCACCACCTCGCCGATCACGACATGACTTGCGCGCCCATCAGCAGCCGGCGGCAGATGGACCACCTGGTAAACCCGGCACTCGAGCGCCGCCTTGGCGCTCGCGACTCTCGGCGGGCGCACGAGTTGCGAGCGTACCGCTGTGATCCCACACGCCGCGAACTCATCGACGTCGGGTGGCAATGGCGCGGAGCTGGCGTTCATCGCCGCCGCATCGTGCTCACCGACCATGTTCACGACGAACTCTGGCACTTCGCAAATATTGCGATAGGTGTCCTTACTGGTGCCCGGCCGCGCGGCGTTTGGCGCAAACATCACATAGGGGGGATCCGCGCACACCGCATTGAAATAGGAATACGGCGCGAGATTGGGCACGCCGCTGGCGCTCAGCGAACTGATCCAGCCAATCGGTCGCGGCATTACCAAGGCATTCATCGGATTGTGGGTGAGTGGGGTGGGTCGCAGACCGTCAGCGATCGAATAGTACATAGGGAATTCCGGGACCGAGTGGGTGGTCAAAAGGGTGGACTCGAGTACGATAGGGGCGGCGATAGGAAGGTGTCAAACTGCGCTGCTGACCCACCCGAACGGGTCGCCAGGATCATCACGCCGAGGAGGCGCACATGTGGGATAACTTGAAAGGCAGAGGCGCGCAAGGCGTGCGATTTGGTGGGCGACTGTTGCTGGGAATCTCGCTGTGGCCCGGTGCTGGTTGGGCAGGCGAACTCGATCTCCCGGACGTTTCTCTGGTGGAAGCTTCGACGGTCGCGG
>JANOVQ010000012.1:0-8888 GCA_031417495.1 Pseudomonadota bacterium
GCGAATTGCTCGACGCCGCGATTGGTGCCATCGAGCGACTTAATCCACAACTGAATGCCGTGGTGTTACCGCTGTTCGATCGCGCGCGCGATACGCTGAAAACACTCGACATGAATTCGCCGTTCGCCGGTGTGCCACTCCTATTGAAAGATATGCTGGCCGAGTACGCCGGCACCCGCATGACCGAAGGCTCACGTTTCCTCCGTGATTACATTTCGCCGCGCGATAGCGAGCTGGTGGCGCGTTATCGGCGCGCGGGCTTCGTGATCGTCGGCAAAACCAATACCCCAGAGTTCGCCTCGAAGCCCACCACCGAACCGACCTTCTTCGGCAAGACGGGTAACCCGTGGAATCCGGGCTATTCGGCGGGTGGATCTTCAGGGGGCTCGGGCTCAGCCGTCGCCGCCGGTATGACTGCTGTCGCCCACGCCAACGATGGCGGCGGCTCGATTCGCTGCCCGGCGTCATGGTGCGGTCTCGTTGGCTTGAAACCCACGCGCGGACGCAACCCACTCGGGCCTGATTATGGCGACATGGGCGCTGGACTAATCTGTGAACACGTGGTCACGCATACGGTCCTGGACAGCGCCGCGATTCTCGACGTGACCGCCGGCGCGGATCTTGGCGCGCCCTACTATGCTCCACCGCCGGCGCGTCCGTTTGCGCTTGAAGTTGGGGCGTCGCCCGGGCGTTTGCGTATTGCGCTCAGCACCGTCCCGCTGACGGGCACCCCAGTACATCCAGAATGCATACAAGCCGCGGTGAACGCAGCCAAGCAATGTGAAGCGCTCGGTCACCTTGTGGAGGAGGCGCGACCGCAGGTTTCGGCTGAGCATTTCAATGAGATGTTCACCACCATCTGGCTCGGCATGGTGGCGTGGGCGATCCGCGATTGGGCGCGCCGTATTGGACGCGAACCGACTCAGGAAGACTTCGAGCCGCACACCTGGAAAATGTATGCCTACGATGCGCAGCGTCGCCCTTCCGATTTGTTCCTCGCGATCCAGGACATGCAGCGCATCGCACGCGAGGTGGCACCGTTCTTTAATACCTACGATGTGTGGCTTACGCCCACCACCACCCAGCCGCCACAACCACTGGGCTGGTTCGATTTCGATCCGAAGCACCCCAAACAAGCGACCGAGCGCATGAGTGATATCCCCCGTTTCACTGCGATTGCGAATATGAGCGGCCAACCCGCAATCAGTCTGCCGCTGCACTGGACACCTGAAGGACTGCCGGTTGGCGTACAACTCATCGGCCGCTACGCCGACGAAGCCACGCTGTTCCGCCTCGCGGCGCAGCTCGAAGCGGCCTGCCCGTGGCGCTCGCGCATCCCGCCGGTCAGCTGAAGAACTTGGCCGCCCTCCGGCGGCGCCGACCTTGAGCTGCGCCGCGATGGCCGGATCCGCGTGGCGCTCGATGATGCACATCTCGTGCTCGGTCGCTTGCCAAACCAGCTGCTCGAAGGCGTGGTGCCGCTCGATCGCTCGCGAATCACCGGCGCTCCCAGGCCGCGACTCGACCGGCCTGTGCAAACACCGGCGGTGTAGGCGGCAGCAGGCCGGTTTCCTGCTGACAGCGCGCCCGAAGTTCGGCCAGCGGCGCGCCGAAATTGAATAGCGGCGGGGTGGTATGTGCGGCGGTGAGGTGCGTGCGCAAGTCGGCAGTCGCTGCCCGATCGATCGTCACCCCGTCCGCGTTCAACACCACGCCGAAGCGGGCTGCCCCGGCGGCGGTCATCAGTCCGCTTGCCAAATCGTATTCAATCGCCTCCAAGTCCCGTTCATGGGGCACACCGAGGCCGCCGCCGCCCCAGGTCTCGAACAGTAGATAGTCACCTGGCGCAACTTGGACGTTGTCGATCTTGGCCGCGAGAATTTCCTCACCCCCGGCCGCGCGCCGCAGCATTTTGCGACTGCGCACACCGGGGTCCCCGCCTTTGACGCCCCACGGATAGGTGAGCCAACGATCGTCGTGGATTGAAATTCTGCCGGCGGCCAGAAAGCGATACCCGATGCGCATCCCGTTCCCGCCGCGGAAGCGGCCGGCGCCGCCGCTGTCGGGAATCGATTCGTAGGTTTCAATGCGCACCGGGAAATAGCTTTCGAGATACTCATTCGGCACGTTGGTGAATTTGGGCCACAGCGAATGCCCATCGAGGCCATCGCCGAGCGGGCGCGCCGGCACTCCCCCAAAGCCAATCTGAAAGAGCAGGAACCAGCGGCCCTGCGCGTCGTACCCGGAATACATGAAGTGCGGACTCGCCGAAAAGCCGGCCGCGCACAGGTAGGTGGGATTCGATTTGCCGAACAACGCGCTGATCACATCGAAGATGCGACCCATCGCGTGCGTGCGGCCGTTCAAAGCCGCGGGCCGGTGCGGCGCAAGCAACGACCCATCCGGAATTCGGACTTCCATGAGTTCGAAAAAGCCGTCGTTCAACAGCACATCCGGATCGAACATCATGACCAGAAATTGCGCGCAGAACATTTTGTACATCTGCTCGCTAAGCAGGAAATTGATATTGCTCTGAGATTGAGGATCGGTGCCGCTAAAATCAAAGATTAGACGCCCCTCCTCGCGCCACATGTGACAGGCGATCTTGTAGGGTCCCATGCCGATCCCGTCATCGCAGAGGTAATCCTCGAAATAAACTTTTTCCTCGGGAATAGTCTCGCGGATGATTTTGCCGATCGCGCGCCGGTTGCGCGCTAGGAGTTCGTCGAGTGCGGAGGTGAACAGATCGGGCCCGAAGCGGTCGGCCATCTCGCGGCAGCGCGCTTCGCCGACCCTGGCCGCGGCGACCAGCGCGTTGAAGTCGCTGCGGTTCCACTCCGGGATCCGGCAGTTATGCAGAATCACGCGCAGCACGTCGTCCTGGAGTTCGCCACGGCGGATAATCTTCACCGGAGGAATGTAGATCCCCTCTTCATACATCTCGCGCGCGTCGGTCGGCATGCTGCCCGGGACTTTGCCGCCAATGTCCGACATGTGCCCGAACATCGCTGACCAATTGATGAGTCGGCCCTGATGGAACACTGGCACGCAGACCAGCCAGTCATTGGCATGGCTGACCGAGCCGTTGCACGCGTAGGGGTCGGAAGTCAGGAACACATCGCCTTCTTCGACCTTCGTCTCGAAGCGATCGATGAAACCGGATACCGGTGAGCCGAACTGCCCGGCGACCAGCCGCCCTGCGCGATCGGTGATGACCGGAAACCCGTCACGTTGTTCGCGGATGATCGGCGACATGGCGGTCCGAAACAGCAAGCTGTCCATCTGCTGACGGGCGTTGATAAGGCCATTTTCCACGAGATCGAGCGTGATGCGATCCACGGGCACGCTGCGGAACGGCGTCGGGTTGGTTTCGATCAAAGTCGCCATGGCTAGGTTCCTTTACCGCTTGCGCAAGGTCGAATGAGGAGATTGCCATAGCGGTCTACGGTACCGGTATGGTCGGGCAGGATTAAGGTCGTCGAATCCATTTCGGTGATGATCGCGGGCCCGGTGATCCGATTACCGGCGCGCAGGCGATCGCGCGCATAGATCGCCGCGCGGTGGTGGCGGCCACCCGCATAGATGGTCTGCGACTCGAGTCGGGCGGCGGCCGGATCCTCATCACCGAGGGGAATATCCTGAGCGCGCGCGAACGTGCTCTGACTCGAGGCGACCGCGCGCAGGTTGATCAATTCCTTTTCGCTGGTCAGCGCAAACGTATAGAGCTGGCGGTGCGTATCGTCGAAGCGTTGGGAAATTGCGTCGAGCCCGCCGGTGGTGAGCTCCTCGGGGGTTACGTCCAGAGTGAGTTCCATCGACTGTCCGTGGTAACGCAGATCGAGCTGATAGATGACCGTGCAAGCCGCGCGCGCGATCTGTTCGGCGAGCAAGACGGCGAGCGCTTTGACCGCCAGGTCGGACAGAATGCTGAGCAATTCGTCGACTATGACGGCACTGAAACGACGGATGAAAGTACGCGACGCTTCATTGCGCATGCGGGTGGTGGCGTCGCCGTAGGCGCACAATACGCCGGGTCCGCGCGGGATGATCGCGGGCCAGGCGCCGGTGAGTCGGGCCAGCGCATTGGCGTGCAAGGGGCCCGCGCCGCCGAAACCCATCAGCGCGAAATCGCGCGGGTCATAGCCTTGTTCGACCGAGATCAGGCGCAACGCGCCGAACATATTTTCATTGACGATGTCGATGATCCCGGCCGCAGCCTCTTCCAGACTGAGTCCCATCGCATCCGCGATTTTCTGTACGGCGCGTGCGGCACGCGCGCGATCGATCTGCATATCACCGCCGAGCAGGGCGTGCGCAGGCAAATAGCCGAGCACGATATTGGCGTCGGTCACGGTGGGCTCCTCACCACCTTTGCCATAGGCCGCGGGACCCGGCACCGCCCCGGCGCTCTGGGGGCCCACGCGCAATGCGCCGGTCAGTTCGGGCACGCGCGCGATCGAGCCGCCGCCTGCGCCGACCGTCCGCACATCCACCGACGAGGCACGCACGACCACATCGCCGACGCGGGTCTCGCGCCGCAGGTGCGCCTCGCCGTTCTCGATTAAGGCAACGTCGGTCGATGTGCCGCCCATGTCGAACGTCATGATGTTGGGGAAGCCCGCCTGCAGCGCTGTCCAGATCGCCCCTGAGACCCCACCGGCCGGCCCACTCATCAACAGATTCACGGGGTAGTTGACCGCCGCCCGCGACGCCGCGAGTCCGCCATCCGACTTCAGGATGCCAAGCTTCACGCCACCCATCGTGCGATCGAGTTCAGTCTGCAGATTATCGATGTAACGCCCGACCACTGGGCGTACGTAGGAATTCACAACGGTGGTAATCGCCCGCTCGTATTCCTGCATTTCGGGGATCACTTCGCAGGACAGGGATACCGGCACACCCGGCAGTTCTTCAGTCAGGATTTCCCGGATGCGTTGCTCATGTGCGCCATTCGCGAACGAATTTATTAGCGCGACCGTAATCGCCTCAACCTGCGCGTCGCGCAGGATCGGAATGACGCCTCGCAGAGCAGCTTCATCGAGCGGCGTGACGATCTCGCCCTGTGCGCTGATGCGCTCCTGTGCCTCGAGCGTCCACTTGAGTGGCGCGAGCGGTCGCGGCTTCTGAAAGATCACCCACCCGCCGAGACCACCGGGAACAAACGAGCGACCGATATGCAGCACCTGGCGATAGCCCTGGGTGGTAATGAAGCCGACTTTGGCGCCATTGCCAGTGAGGACCGCGTTGGTCGCGACCGTGGTGCCGTGCATCACATGCGTGATCTCGCGCCGGTCCACCTGTGACTGGCGGCAGATCCTGGTAATCCCCGCGAACACTGCGCGCGACGGATCGTCAGGCGTCGAGGGCACCTTAGCCGTGAAAATCCCGCCATCGGACTCGCGCAGCAGGATCAAATCGGTGAATGTGCCACCCACATCCACCCCCAGCCGATACGCCATACGCAAACCCTCCGAGCGCCGACGAGGAGGAACGAAAGCCGCCAATCCCCCGGATCACCAGCATAGTGCACTCAAGGCAGTGGAGATAAGGCTTCGGCAATAAAGATTGACGGCTGGATCCCGCCCAGCACCCGTGCCATCAGCGCGGGACTGGTAGCAAACAGGAGCAGCACCGGGTGCCCTCTGCACCGATGCTCAATCCCATTGAGGCGGCAGCCGACACGCGCGCGACGCCAACCCCCCATATTCGTCAGCGCAAGCCGGTTAGGTTTGCAAGACCTAGCTATCGAGCGGATTCGCAGGCGCTGCGCCATTCGTCGTCGCTGGTTTGACCCTGGAAACGGAAGTTGAATGGCGCGGGTGGTCGGCGCCGAGCATCGCACGTCGCGTCTCGATTCTGTCCTACAGGACGGTTATCGTGCCTGCACGCGGTCGTGCCGTACGGCGGCGATGAACGAAAGGGTGGGATGAATGCTGTGGCAGCGTGAGGTGCACTTTTACGAAGACCAAGGCCGGGTGATTCACGTGGCGCTGCCGGAAGGGTACGGATCTCGCGCCGAACCCTACCCCGCATTGATATGTCTGGATGCGCAATGGACCTTTGGCACCGTCTGTGATGCGGCACTGAACCTGGGCTTGGCCCGCCTGTTGCCGCGGGTGATCGTGATCGGGGTTGGGTGGAGCAGCACCGTCACCAAAGAGGTGGTACATGCCCGGGCCGCGTCCTACACGCCCACCTCAGCGCCGATTCCAGCTTACGTGGCGCGCAACTTGGCGGATGCTCCGGTGTTCGGCGGTGCGCCTGAGTTCCAGCGCTGGCTGCTCGATGAGGCGCTGCCAGCGTTGCAGACCACCTATCGGATCGATACCGCGCAACAAACACTGATCGGCCATTCGTTGTCGGGACTCTTCGGGCTCTACACGCTATTTACCCGACCTCAAGCATTCACGCGGTGGTTGTTCGCAAGCCCCTCGTCGTGGTGGGACAATCGGATCATCTTCGACTTCGAGGCACGCAACCGAAGACAGGGGCCCCTGCCCAAAGGCAGGGTGTTCCTCTCGGTGGGCGCAGAGGAGCGCCGGGTGGGCGAAATCCCGATGCTCGCCAACACTGAAATGCTCCATGCGCAGCTGGCCGAGAGGCGCTGTGATGACTTCGACACCACCCTCGCCATCCTCGACGGCGAACTTCATCATTCCACTATCCCGACAGCCGTGAGTCGCGGGCTCCGTTGGCTTTATCGGTGAACTTGCTGCCACCGTCGGTAATGGATTGGCCTCATCGAATTAATCCAAGCGAGCTAGCAGCCCTGGGTGAATCGACTCGCAGGACGGTATTTAGATTCAGTTAATTAGTTGTCCCTGAAAAAGTCGCTTTTAGCGCACCCTAAACGGAGGCGAGCATCGTGTTCAAGGGAGGTTTTCGTCTCTCTGCGCGATTTTGCAGGTGTCCGCTCTGCTCAACGCTTAAATCTTGCAAGATCGTCTTGCTGCCCATTCGAGAAATTCTCAATTTCCGCCGCGCGACAGATGTTTTTCAGGGGCGACTGGTCAGATATTCGTGCGTGCCCCATTGCGCTCGTTACCGCACGCGCTGCTCGAGCACCTGACGCAGGATTTTGCCTGAGGTGCTGCGCGGAAATTCGTCTTGCGAGGCGATGAAGAGAATGTCTTTCGGCATCTTGTAGCCCGCGAGTTTGGTGCGGCAAAAGCCAAGCAACTCTTCGCGGCTCGGCGCTGGGGTGCTGCAGTAGACCACGGCTACCGGCACTTCGCCCCATTTCGCGTCCGGCCGCCGTACCACCACGGCTTCCAGCACGCGGGGATCGCTCATCAACACGCGTTCGATCTCCGCCGGGTAAACATTCTCGGCACCGGTCTTGATCAGATATTTCGCGCGATCAACATAATCGTAAAGGCCGTCGCTGCGCGCGACGAACACATCGCCCAGGTGAAACCAACCGCCACGGAATTCGCGTTGATTAATTTCCGCCGCGTGCCAATAGCCGCTGAATATCGAGGCACCGCGCACCGCGACTTCACCGGGTTTGCCATCGATCACGACGCGATCTTCTTCGTCTACGAGTTTGAAGGCGTGCAGTGAATTGGCGGCCTTGGCGAGACTGGTTGGGCGTTGCCCCACGCCAAAGCGCGTGCCGGCGAACGGTAGCATGCCGGTTTCAGTTGAGCCGAAGGTGTTCCAATACGGGGCATTGAAAGTGCGCGAGGTCGCGGCAATGAGATCTGTGCTTACCAGATCAGCCAACGCGCCGACGACTTTAATCGGCGCGGGCTTGCGCCCACGCGTGGCCATGGCTTCAACCACCCGATCGATCATGCCGGGTAGCAACACCAACCACCATTGCGGCACGGTTTCGGCGAGCCGCACGATGCGCTCGATATCCGCGCCATCTACCAGGTGCACGGTGCCGCCTAGGGCGAGCACGTGGAGCGCGTGTTCCAGCGCCACCATGTGAAACAGCGGCGCCCATGCGACAAAACCATCGCCCGCCGCTAAGCCACCATCGATCTGACTCAAGGCGAACCGTGCAAGTTCTGCGCGCTGACTGATCAATGCCGCTTTGGAAGCGCCGGTGGTGCCGCTGGTGTACAGAATGATGAAGCCATCTTCAGGTCGCGCATTGAGGCACGATTCGGTCGCTGGGCTGCGCTCTAACAGCGCCTCGTACTCCACACCGAATTCGATCACGCGCAACTCGTGAAGGGCGCGTGCGAGGGCCGCGTATCGCGCGGACGTGAACAACAGCGCCGGCGCCGTCAGTTGCACACAGTGCGCGAGCTCCGCGGCGGTAAAACGCCAGTTAAGTGCGCCGAATCATCGGCTGCGTGAACAAGTGACGCCGGCCAAGCCGCGCCTGCCGACGAGCTCGCACCCGCCCGCCACGTCGCGATGAGCGTTAAGCGCAACGGTTGAAGCGCGTGTTCAAGATCAATGTTGAGACCCGTGACCACTGCGGCGGTGCGCTCTAGGTGCTTGCGAGCATCGAAGATCCAGCGGTGATCAAACAGATCCTTGTGCATCTCGAACAGCGTGCCGCGCCCGCCTGTTGGTCTAAACGCTCGATATTTCCGGACAGGAAACGCCCTCAGTCCGACCTTCGCGCAATGGGCCCGTGAAATGCCGGTGTAGGTGACCGCCGTTCACCGCGATCAACCCTGCTGGCCCCGTTCGAATTCAACCCACACAACGCTCGATTTCGTCAAACAGCGCGGTTATCTTTCTAAACGCTGGGGATGGCGTCTAAGAACGTATTGTCTGCGGGCAAAGATTAGGTGGCACCCGAACAATTCAGCCAGGCGCGACACCAAATTCTTTGGTTGTTGTTGCCGCCGTCGCTGAACTAGACCATTTCAGTGGCGTCTGCCGATCTTCCGCTGAGCCAGACTGGCTGCCCAATGGGATACCGG
>JANOVQ010000013.1:0-7119 GCA_031417495.1 Pseudomonadota bacterium
TCGCCGAGGCCGCGCCGCACTATCACGGGCATCGCGAACGGCTGCGCGGCCGCTTCCGCGAGGCCGGCGCAGAAGCGGTCAGCGACTATGAGCTTCTGGAAGTCCTGCTGTTCCGGACAATCCCGCAGAGAGACACCAAGCCGATCGCCAAGGATCTGATCGCGAAATTCGGCTTTGTGAGCGAAACGCCTTTCATGGTGATGTGCAACGGGAACCGCGTGCTCGATGAGACATTCGCGGCGACTTCGCTGCAGGAAGGCGATCAGATCTTATTTGTCCCACCCTTGAAGGGCGGCTAACGCCAGCACTTTTACGGCGTTGCAGCGGCGGCGCTTGAATGATTCCCAATCGGCTGCGCAAACGCATCGCGCGTGAGTGCTTCGAGGTTGTCGCCGGTCAGGCTGTGTAAAAACTCGCGTAACTCTCCGAGCTCGATAACGCTCAGCTGTAGCGGTCTTAGACGCAGATCCAAGCCTTCATTGCGAATCCCACCGGCGTTGTAGAACGCGAGCACCGCGTCCAAGGTCGCGAATGAACCATCGTGCATATAGGGAGCGGTCTGCGCGACATTGCGCAGATTCGGCGTTTTGTAGCGCCAACGATCGGCAGGATTTAAGGTTACCTCGTAACGGCCCAGATCGTTGGCGGCGGGTTCACTCGCGGCGATCGCCACCGGATCGATGGCGAGCGCGCTGCCGGGTTCTACAGTGACTGTGGTGAGCGGATTCTTCTGCATCGAGCGCGCAAACCCGATGCCCGTGTTGTGCAATTCCTGATCCGTAAACAGCGCGTCCTGTCGGCCGACAAGATGACAGCCGCTGCAACCCGCTTTGCCAGTGAATAATTCGAAGCCGCGTTTGACCGCGGGAGCGACCGCGCTGGCATCACCCCCGAAATGCCAGCGATCAAAAGGACTGTTGCCCGAAACCAAGCCGCGCTGATAGGCCGCCAGCGCGGCCCCTAGCGTTTCCTGCGTCAGGCCGCGCGGAAAGGCGCGCGCGAAATCTATCGCATAGTCGGCAAGACCGCGCAGCTTCTCGAGAACATAGCCAATCGAGGGATTCGCCATTTCGTTGGCCGCGAGCAGCGGCGACCAGACTTGTTGTTCCAGGCGAAATTCGCGGGCATCGTGAAACAGCCGGTTTTGAAACACTACGTTGTACAGCGACGGCGCGTTGCGTTTGACGGTGCGACCTTCCATCCCGACAGGGGTGGCGAGTTCGTGATGCGTGAAGCCCTGATCCGGCACATGACAACTGGCGCAGCTCAGGGTGTCGTTGTGTGACAGGCGGCGCTCGAAGAACAGCTGGCGCCCGAGATTGACTTGCGTGGCGGTTGGCAGTTGAGCAGTCGCCGCCAGCGGAGGCAATCCGAGCGGCATCACTTGCAGCCCCTTTGCCAGATCGAGTCGTGCACCGCGGCGCGTTGCCAGTGCCCGAGAGCGCGTGCGGTAGTTCTTCTGCGCATAGCCTTGCTTGTTATCGCCATCGCTCGTAAGCACGCTCGGAGGCTTCTGAGAAGAAGGTGCTGAGACTATCCCTTGGTTCAGCGTGCGGAGATCGGCCAGCACCGTATCGGCATGCAGGAAGGCCGTGCTGTATTCATTCCGAATCTGACCCTGTTGATCGATCAGGAACACCCGGAGCTGATGCGAATAGGCGCCGCCGCTGGGATCGCGTTGAATGGTCTGCCCATAGGCACTGAGAATCGGCGCCAGTTCACGCGCGGTGTCGGTGGTCACGAAGTGCCAGTCCATGCGCAGATCGCGGAAGCTCGCCGCATATTCAGCCAGCCTTGCCGGGGTGTCGTGGGTAGGATCGAAACTGAGACTAATTAAACGAACCTTGCCCTGCAGCGCAGTGGTCGCTGCCACTCTTTCGCCGATTTGGCGCATAACGAAAGATGCCAGCGGACAGCCATTCGGATCTGCGCAATTGGTGTAGATAAAGCTCAGCACGACCAGGTGATCGGCGAACAAGGCATGTAGGGACGTCGTGCGACCGGTGTCTTCGCGGATGCGACCGTCAGCCGCTGGGCCGACCACGGGCAGGGCGTATGTGGCCGGAATTGGGGTTGCGTAGGGTAACGCGGAGTACCCCGGTGCGGGTACCGTCGTACCGCCAGCGTGATGTGGATGCTCGCCGAAGGCGTTAACCGTGACGCATAGGAATCCCAGCAGAAAAAAATGTCTGCACAATTTATGGTTGACCACTCGACTTACGCGATTCTAATTCAGTCTGTAGTAGCGGCAGGTCGGGTTAGCGCCGCGTAATCGAGCATCTGAGCCAGCGTTTAAGAGTTAACCGCGGAGGCGCGGAGTTCACGGAGCAACTGAAAATATAATTGTCTTCTCCGTGAACTCCGTGCCTCCGTGACAGCTTAGGTTTTAGCCATCTGCAGACGGCGGGTCCGCGACGCTTTTCCGTACGGTCTAACCCAACTCAGGAATGCCTGCATGCTACTTGGTCGTCGCGAGCGCCGGTGCCACATCCGGTCGCGTCTGCCCAAATAATGCGTAAGCGCCGGCCGTCATCTGATGCGGCCGACCGAGCTTTTCGGCGATAAAATTCACGCTGAACGTGGGCTTAAGTGTCTTGCCGTCCCAATCATAGGCCTTGAGGTATTGCACATCGCCCTCGGGACCTTTCTGCTTATCCCAGCTCGCGAGTAGTGATGAAGTGAAGTACACCCGCTTGCCGTCCCAGCTTTGGGAGACCATGTTGACCTGCTCACCAATGTGCAGACTGTAGATCTCCTTGGGCGCATGCGGATTGGAAATATCGAACAAACGCGCCATGCCATCATTCCAGGTATTTACCCACAGGCGCGAATCGTCGGCGGCGATGGAAATATCGACCGGCAGTGGAATCTTGCTCGCGTCACCAATATCGGCTACCGCCTCGCTTTGCCATTCACCTTTGTCGTCGCGGAAAATCAGGTAGATTTTTGAGGTTAAGGCGGTGGTGGTGAAACAGTAATCGTGTTTGGGGTTCAACGCACAGCGGATCTCAAGCGGTGCACCGGGCACATCGAAAATTTTCTTAGGCTGGCGCGTATGCAGATCCCACAGCACCACCGAATTACCAAAGCGCTTCATGGCCTCAGCGTCGCCCATCATCTTGCCAAGGTCCATCATGTAATTGTTCCAGCCGGTAAACGAGGAGGTCAGCATCACATTGAGGCGCGGCAGCGCGCGTACATCGTAGCCGTAACCATCCGCGATCTGGCCGGATTTGAGCGCGCCCTGGAGGTTGTCGTCGGTTGGCATCCAATGCGTGGTCAGGTATTTGCCGTCATTGGTGAATTCGGCCATGCCGGTGCGGCCGCCGTGATCCTGATTATTGGAGAGTCCGGTGATCAGCATCCGACCGGGCAAGGCATAAAACGTATGCGGGCCGACGATGCCTTTGGTGTCCGCGACAAAGTCGGTCAAGGTTTTCACCAACTTGGGCGCCGCAGGATCGGTCGCGACGTCAAACACGAAAATGGTGCTGGTATCGAGCCCCCCCGCCCACAGGAAGCGGCGGTCATCGGTGAAGCCAGAGTGATGCGCCTCGTTGCGCCCACCGACTGATAACGAATGGGTGATCTTGCCGTAGGTCTTGGACCCCGGTTTGACGTCGATTGTGACCAACTTGTCTTGCTCGTCGCCGACGCCCTGCACCCCGAGCGTCCACACATACATGAAATCTTCCTGGCCGACGATTTTCGCCATGTACGGCGAAAAGCAGGTTTCATCGGCCTGGGCAGTGCCGAACGCGCACAGCGTGGCAGCCGCGAACCCAAGCAAGCAATGGCGTAGCGCTGAATATTTCATGTCATCCTCCGAGGCAAGGGGTAGGGATTGCGCGCCCAGCACGGGCGACTCTTTGACGACTATAAACCACTGCCGTGCGAGTTGGCAGTGTGTGAGTGAGGATTGTCGCGCAAGGCTCGCCAGGGATTACTGAGGAAGTACTGGGCCCGGCCTGCCGCACCGGCACCTCAGTCGAAGGGACGCCACATCAGCAGCAGTTTCGGCATCAGGGTCAGCGCGGCTAAAATCGCGATGCTCATCGCGACCGTGGTCAGCAGCCCGAACAGAATACTGGGATTAAAATTCGACAACACGAGGATCGAGAAGCCGAAACACACCACTAAGGTGGTATAGAAGCCGGCCTTGCCGATGCTGGAGTGGCAGTGGTACATGGTCTGCACACTGTCGCGGATATTTCGATGCTCCAGGCGATAGCGATACAGATAGTGGATGCAATCCTCGACCGCGATCCCCATGGTCAGGGCAGCAATCATAATGGTCATCATATCTAATGGAATCCCCGCCCAACCCATAAAGCCCAACACGGAGATCGCGGCGAGAATATTGGGCAGTACGCCGATAATGGCGGCGCGCAGATTTCGGAACAGAATCCACAAGGTCACCAGCACCCCGAGCATGGCGCCACCGACGGATTGAATCTGCGAGGAATACAGGCTCTGCAGCATGTTGTTGTAGAGCACGAGCAGGCCAGCGACTTTAAATTCCTCCGGCTTTAGTCCGAGGTCTTTCTCTAATCCGGTCTGAATCTGCGCCAGCAGCGCCTGGCGGTGTAAATTGGGCGACGAGTCGAGAATTCTGAGCGAAATTCGCGCTTCGTCATCGTCGATTGAGATATAGGGCGCGAGCATCTCGTGTTTCAGATTGCCGGGCAGCCGCTTGTAGATGATATTCAGTTCGAACGGATCAAACTCCCGGCCCTTGTTCAGAGCTTCTGCCACCCGCACTAACGATGCGAGCGACATGACTTTGCCGACGCCAGGAATTTTTTCGACATAGTCGTGCACGCGCTTGATGCGCTCGACTTTCTCGGGCGTAAACCAGTATTCGGATTTCGGCGTCGGCTCTGCCTCGCCATAGAGATCCTCCAGCTCACTGTTGGGACTTGCCGGCGCCGCCGCTTCGGGCGGGGGAAATTTCAAGATGATTTCAAGCGGGGTCGTGCCGCCCAAGGTTTCGTCGACCTTCTTCAGCCCTTGATAAATTTCGGTGCTTTGTTTGAAGTAACTAATAAAGCTGTTTTCGACTTCGAGGCGCGTGACCCCGATGCTGCCCGCCATGGCGATCAAGAGAGAGACCACGATCACGATCGTGCCATGCTGATCGGTGAAACGGGCCAAGCGCGCGGTGAAACCCAAATTCTGGTCTTCTGCCGGCGGTGGTGGACGTTTCGTCATCAGGACCATCATGGCCGGCACCAGGGTAAAGACCACCACATAGACCACTAGCAAGCTCACCGTCATCATCCAACCGAAATCGATGATGGGTTTAATCGAACTGGTCACCAACGAGGCGAAGCCGATCACAGAAGTGAACGAGGTGTACAGGCACGGCCGCGACATATCGTGAATGACGCCACGCACAAGTTCGAATTGCGACCAGCCTGGATGCTCGGTCAGCAGCTCTCGATAGCGCACGATCAGATGAATGTTGATCGAAATCGTCAGGATTAAAGTCAGCGCGATGAAATTAGACGAGATCACCGTGAGGTGCCAACCGACATGTCCGAGCAGACCAAGAATAAAAATCGTACAAAACGCGCAGGTCACGACCGGCGTGAGCACCCAGCGGATTTCGCGAAAGATATAGCCGAGCATGCCAATCGCGAGCACCATCGCGCCTACGCCGAAGATGACGATGTCCGCGCGCACAAAGGCGATCATGTCGTCGGCGATCATCGAGATACCGCCCAGGTGAATTTCGCCGCGCGCTTCGAAGGTGGCGAGTAGCGCGCGCAGGTTCTCCAAGGTGGCATGGTTCGCGACATCCACCTGATCTTTCTGCTGCTGATAGAGCGGCTCGACTTCCGCCAGACGTGTGCGTTGCGCCTGATTCAGGCCCGTGGTCCCGCGCTGGTAGAGCAGATCAGCGCGTTCAATCTGCAATACGCGAAATTTCAGGTTCTCGTGCAGGACCACGCGCATGGCGGTGGTGTGCGCATCCGGGCTCAGCACCACGTTGCGATAAAGCGGACTGGTGGTTAATTCCTCGCGCGCTTTCTCCAGGTCAACGTCGGTTGCTTCAAGCGTACGGTAATGGGTGGCGACTTCAGAGAGTTTGCCGGGCCGGTTCGTCACCAGCGGCACATCGAGGACGGTGACGACTGAGGCGACCTGGGGGAGTGCTTTGAGGGCTTTGCGCAGGTCGCGAATGAGTGCCATGCCCGGCGCGCTGAACAAACCCTCGGTCGGACTCACGGTCACGAACAGAAAATCGCGGGCGTTATAACGCAACGCGAGATCCCGGAATTCTTTTAAGTCGGGATCATTCTCCAGCAGCAGCGAATCGGCTGAGGCATCCAGTCGAAAATTTGTTAAGCCGAGTGCGAATAACGCCAACGTTAGAGTCAGAATCGCCAGGGTGAGGCGCGGTTGCGCGAGTACCAATCGGTCGTAGAAGTCAGCAAACATGGCAGTGGGGTAAATTCGTCGGGACGCGTGGATCGGAGTCTTTGGCCAAACAGGCGGTAGCCGCACTTGCTGACGGAGCCGCATGATAGCCGGAAGGTCGCCGGGCCACTATCCGCCTGCGAAAAATAAATCAGCGGCATCAAGGGTGCCGGGGAGCCGGTGTAACGCTCGGCGCAATGCTGGAGTTGCGGCCTATTACCGGCCACGTGCCTTTGCCGTAGCCGCTCCGTCGGGCAGACTGCCACGTATGCAACGGCCGGCTCCTCCACGATGCCCAACCACGTAACGCCCCTCCCGGAGACACGGGTGCTCGAGGATGTCACGCTCCTTGTGCGTGAACGACAATTACGCCTGGCGTTCGAAAACGCGCGCTTCGCAATTGTTCCGCTTGCTGTCTCAGCGCTGTGCTTTACCGGGCTGCTCGCCGGCGTGGTTGCGCGCGCCGAACTCACGGTCTGGCTAATGGCGATGTTGGTATTGATCGGCTTGCGGATCTTGCTCACGCTAGTCTTTCAGACTCCAGGCAGTAACCTGGCGTGTTGGTTGCGTTATCAGTGCGGGGTAATGCTGGGGATTGGCCTGCTCTACGGGCTCACCGCTTGGTGGGTGCCACTGCCCAGCCAAGCGTGGTTGCTCGCGGTGGTAAACCTGTGGCTCGGCGGACTTGCGGTGGGT
>JANOVQ010000014.1:0-10653 GCA_031417495.1 Pseudomonadota bacterium
GCTCCGTTACCGCCCGCGCTGCGCTGTCTGCCATCCATGGCTCGCTTGCGCAGGAGGCACGCTGCGGCCAGTCTCCTCTTCCTGCGGCTTTTGGCGTGGCCGGTATTTCCGCTCCGCTATTTAGTTCCGTCGTCCCGCAGGTCGGATGCGCGCACCGCGCCTCCGACCGATAATTGCCGTGCCTATTCCCGCCGCGCTTCAAATGCTGCGGCTTGCGCAGGCGAGGCCTCTTTTTGATGACGCTCGCGCCAGGTGTTGTACGGCATGCCATAGATCAGTTCGCGGGCCGCTTCATATTCCAGACTCGCCCCGCGTTGCTCCGCCTCGGCGCGGTACCATTTGGCCAGGCAATTGCGACAGAATCCGGCCAGATTCATCAAATCTATATTCTGCACGTCAGGGTGCTCACGCAAAAAGTCGCGCAGCTTACGAAAGGTGGCAGCTTCCAATTCGAGTGTGCGCTGTTCGTCAGTCATAAATTTTCCTTCCCTCATAGCCCGTGTTGCTTCATGCGATAGCGCATGGTCATGCGCGTAATGCCGAGCTGGCGCGCGGCTTCAGAGACATTGTTAGTCGAGCGTCGCAAGGCCTGCTCAATCAAAAATTTCTCGGCCTGCTCAAGCGTCATGCCAAACAGATCCTGGCTCACTTCCGCTACGGCTGCGACGGCGTGGCCCGGCAGCAGCAGGGCCTCGGCGCTCAATAGCCCACCATTGGCGAGCAACAGCGCACGTTCGATAACGTGGCGCAATTCGCGCACATTGCCTGGCCAAGGATAGGCGAGCAGCGCCGCACGCGCTGAGCTATCCAACGCGAAATCCGCCAGACCATAGCGGCGCGCGATCTGGCGGGCACAATGCTCAGCCAGAAGCAACGCATCACCCGCGCGTTCGCGCAATGGCGGGAGTTTCAAGGTCATCACGTTAAGGCGAAAATAAAGATCCGAGCGCAGGGTGCCATCGCGGACCATGCGTTCCACATCACGATTGGTGGCGGCGATAAACCAGGCGTTGATGCGCCGTTCCTGGCTGCTGCCCACTCGTCGCAAGGCGCGCCGCTCCAACACCGCGAGCAGCTTAGCCTGTAGTTCAAGCGGCAACTCGCCTACCTCATCCAGAAACAACACGCCGTTCTCGGCCGCTTCGATCAAGCCAGTGCGCTCGCTCACCGCACTGGTAAACGCACCCTTCACGTGACCAAATAATTCGGCTTCGATCAGCTCCTTGGGCAACGCGGCACAATCCACGTGCACATAGGGCTGCGCCGCCCGCGGCGAGAGTTGATGCAGTAAGCGCGCGGCAAGATCCTTGCCGGTGCCCGTTTCGCCGACGATTAACACGGTTGGCGCTGCCCCCTCGTGACCAAGCTGGGCGATCCGCGCAATCTGTGCGCGCAAGGTCTGCGCGGCGCTCGATTCGCCGATCAACTCAACCTCATCACCGCCACTGGCCTCGCGCGCTCGTGAGTAGGCCAATTGCAGCGAGATCCGCGAATGATGCAGCACCTTGCGCACGTTGAGCAGCAATTCATCGAGATCGATCGGCTTCTTAAGGTAATCCGCCGCGCCGAACTTCATCGCCAACACTGCGTCTTCGAGTTCGCCATACGCACTCAGCGCAATCACCGGGATTTCGCTGCCGAGCTGACCGCGCAGCCGCTGCAGAAAATCGAGCCCAGAGCCATCGGGCAAGCGCATATCGAGCAGCAGCAAGTCCGGTTCGGTGGTGCGTACGGACTGTTCTGCGGCAGCCAATGTGGCGACCGCGTAAGCGTCGAAGCCGGCTTTCTGTAAGCGTCGACTCACTGCCTTCGCGAACAAGGCTTCGTCCTCTACCAGCAGAATGCGTGCGGGAGTGTCGCTCAGCAACGGAATAGCAAGATCCGACCCGGCAGGAGTGCTCATGGCGGCGCCAGCATGGGGGCAGTCACGGTAATCACAGTGCCCACATTATCAATGACCTTGAAGCTCAAATCCCAGCCGTGGGCCTTGCATACTTTAAACGCGACCGGGATCCCGAGGCCAGTCCCACGACGCTTGGTGGTCGGCCCCGGCGTCAGATCCGAGGGCTTAGGAATGAAAGGAATCCCTCCCGCTTCGTCTAGGATTGTCAGTTCGACATGCGTGCCGCGCGCGGCCACGCCCACGGTCAGCTTGGCCTTAGGCGGCGATGCTTCCACGGAATTAAGTAATACGCCGTACAAGGCCTGTTCCATGAGGTCGCGGTCGACCGCGACCTCTAACGAAGTCGCCCAGGGCTGATAGTCAATTTGCAGCTGCTTCTCCTGCAATTTCGGTTTTAGCAGACTAATCACCGCCGCGAAAAGCTCCGTTGGAGCGACCGGTTGCAGTTGCGGGCGCAGCGGGTGCAGGTAGGACACCAAGGCGCTGACCCAGCGTCCTAAGCGGTCCACCGCCTCCACTATTTCGCGAGCGATTTCGGTGGTCTCCTCGCGCGTATCTGTGTGTTCCAACAACTGCGCATTCGCGCGAATGCTGGCCAGCGGATTACGGATGTTGTGTGCGACCACGGGCACCAATGCGCCCAACGCAGCCTGGCGCTCAGATTCAACCAGCGCGTCCCGGCTGGCGGCTAATTCCTGTGCCATGTGATTAATGCCGCGCGCGAGATCGGCGAGTTCACTCACCCCCGCTGCCGGCAAGCGCAGATCGACCGCCCCCGCGGCAATGCTTCGCGTGCCCTCCATCACCGTTTGCATCGGCCGCACGAAGCCGCGCGCAAGACTGGCCCGTGAGAACCAGATCAGCGCGACCGCAATCAGCACCGGGAGCGGCACGATGACGGGCGCGTAACGCGTCCATGCCTCGCTACGCGCACGTTGCTTGAGCAGTCCTTGCGCGATTAGCCCGCTGAAATTGCCGAACGCAGCTTCGAAGCCTTGCATGAGGCTGTCTTCGTAGTGCGGATCGAGAATCTTACTGCGCAGGATACGATTGAGGAGATACGAATCGTCAAAAATTCCGTTCAACTGGGCCTGCAATTGGCTATAGGCTTCCTGCAACCCCTGGATCGCATAGTCTTCCGCGCGCGACGTCGAATTCTGGCGCAACAGATTAAAGCGCCCCTGAATGTCATGGTAGTAATTGGCATACATCTGCTGCGCCGCCGGATCCTCGCGCAACTTAGCCAGCGCGACTTCCTGAATCTGCCGGAACAGCAAGGCCCTGATCTCCTGCGCCGCATCCTGCATGGCCGTGAGCCGCAGGGTTTCAGTCGAGGTCTGCTGCCAGAAGTACGCCCACGCCCCGCCGATACCACCGGTCACCATCACCAGAACCAAGAAGGCGAGCTCGTGACTCAGCAAGAGCCGGCGGAGGGACTGCGGAGCGGGGGTCAGCGTCGCCATGGATTATTCAGGGTGACGTCAATTCCACGGCAACATCCGGCGGAGTAAGCGATCGCCAGGTTGCAACACGTGGCTAAGCGCGCCGGCGACATGGGTCACCAAGAGGCCCAACAGCGCGATCGAGCCAATCACGTGTAATTCGGTGAAAAACTCGTTGAGCGGAGGATCGGGGTGTCCCCATTGCGGCAGCGGCATCCCAAAAAAGACGTGCCGTAGCCGCTGAACGAGGAAGACAGATAGCCGGTCAGCGGCTGGCAGATCAGCAATAAGTAAAAAAGTACGTGCACTGCATGCGCTAGCGCGGCCTGCCACGGTGGAACCTGCACCGGAAATGGCGGCGGCGTGTGCCGCATGCGCCACGCCAAGCGCCACACCGTCAACAGCAGCACGGTCATCCCCAACGACTTATGCAGCGCAAAGGCTTCCCCGCGCGCGGGGCCTTTCGGCAACTCCACCATGGTCCAGCCGAGTGCGAACAGGCCGACAATCAAGCCGGCGGTCACCCAATGGAGCAGCATGGCAGTGTGGGTGTACTTGAGTGCGGTGCGCATGCGTGATCTCGGCTAAGTTGCGGGTGCCCTGGCGTTGCACTCAGACTACCACGTGGGATCAATGGCGCAACGGCAGGAAAAAGGGCGCCAGCGACCAGCGCCGCGCAGGTCGCGCGCGGCGTTGCTAATTCTAAAAGGCAATTTGCCCGCGCAATCTTCGCGTGGCGCCAGCCACCCTAAGTCGTAACGCCATCCCTGGAGGGCGATGGCATCTTGAGTGAACGAAAATTTAACGCGTGAGCATTCGGGCTCAGGCATTTATACTCAGCCCATCGCAGGGAAGGCGATGGGCCGTTTATTAGTCGCCAACCTGGTATTTAAAGATCGCGTGCTGAGCACTATCGCTTGAACCTGCGCCTTGCTACTACTCTCCTTGCCTGGTGTTTGTGCTGGACTGTGTGGCCGCCTGCCCTCGCCGACGGCCCCGACATCACCGGCGCGCTGCCTACTGCACAGGGATATAGCGTCGAGATTCTGAAATCCAAACGCCTGCTGTTGGTCAAACAAGGCGATCGCGTCGCGCGTCAGTTTCGCGCCGCACTCGGCAATGGCGGTGTCGGCGAAAAGAAAATTCGCGGCGACAATAAAACCCCGGTGGGCGTGTATCACATCACGGGTTTCAACGAGGAAAGCGAGTTCGCCATCTTCATGCGCTTGAACTACCCCAACCTCAAAGACGGTTTTTTTGCGCTCAAGCACTCGCTGATTACCCGCACAGAGTTCGATCACATTGTCGATGCACAGCGACGGGACGCTTTACCGCCCCAGGATACTTTGCTTGGTGGGGCAATCGGCATTCACGGTATTGGCGACGAAACGGCGGATCGGCTCGAAATTCACCGCAACATCGATTGGACCAAGGGCTGTATCGCGCTCACCAATCGGGAAATTCGCGAGCTGCGCAGCTTTGTCGAGGTTGGCACCATGGTCGTCATTCGCGAATGAGGGTCTTGCTGTGCATGCTCCTGGCCACGGTCCTGCTCGGTAACCTTGACCTTAGCCACGCTGGCGAGCCGGTCCCGGAACGCACCTCGAACTTAATTCTGCGGGGTACTACCGATAAATCCTTCGCCGATGTGATCCAGGAACTCGAGTTCGCGATCACCGAGCGCAATCTGCGCATTACCGGGCGCAACACCATCGGCAAGGGACTGCGCGAACGCGGTTACACGGACTTTCCGGAGGTCGAAGTAATTCACTTCTGCAGTCTCGAAATGGCCCGCGAAGTGCTCTTGCTGGACCCGGGCTATGTGGCGCTGATGCCCTGTCGCGTGACGGTACATGTGGCGAATCAACTCACGGTGGTGAGCTTGATCCTGCTGCCTGAGCGGCATTGCAACCCGAAGGTGGTCGCCTTTGCCAAACGCATGAATAAAACGTTGCGCGGAATTCTTGATTTTGTACTCGAAAAGAACGCTCAATAACCCCACAACCTTCCAGCGGCGCGGCCGTTTCGCGCACAGAGAGAGAGAGGCGTCACTCGATGCTGAACCCCTTCAATTCCCGACTTGAGCCGCCGCCGCAGATCTTGCTGCTCTGCTGGCTGTGCCTCACCAGTCTCGTGGTATTCGGTAGCGTCGTCATCGTCGATCAAGGGCTCCTGCAGACAATGTTGCGTGCTGACCGCAGCCAGATCTGCATCGTCGTGATTGCCATGTACCTGATTGGGCTCGGTCACACCTTCCTGCGCACACGTTCGCTATCGCACGAAGTTGAAGCCGCGCAGACCTTGGTCAATCGGTTAGAGGGAGATGCCGACAAAACCGGGCTTGCGATTTCGCCGGACGCGGTCACCTTCAGCGATGGCGGCGCAGCGCCGCAGGGCTTCACCAGTAATTATTTAGCTGAGTATTTCGGCACGCCGACGCTGTCCACCGCGCACGCGAACACGGATTTGCTCGATGCTTACGCCTCCCGCGTGCGCAGCGCGAATGAGTTCGGCTGGTTCTATATCGACTTAATGCTGAAGGTGGGATTTCTAGGCACCTTGGTCGGTTTCATTCTGATGCTGAGTTCGATTGCGGAGACCGGAGGACTGGACGCAACCACGATGCAGAAAGTATTGCGGCAAATGAGCCTCGGCATGAGCACCGCGCTGTACACCACTTTGGCGAGTCTGGTAGGCGGAATCATGCTGTCCGTACCATATTACTTACTGGATCGTGGCTTGGAACGTCTGCTCCAGCTCACCATTTACGCGAAAGACGTATTGGTACCGGCCCGGCAAAGTAGCCCTCGCTAAGCGCGCGAATCCGATCCGAATCAGATGTCTGCCCTCGCCCGTGCCACGAGTCGCCATCGTCAGCCGTTCGATCCGATCACGGCGGTGTTGTTCAAGATCATTCAGGCAATCACCTATCTGTTCGTGCTCGCTGTGCTGTTCATGAATCCCGAATCCAAGCAGGGCATTATCGACCCCAAGGCCGAATACATCATCACAGTCACGTGGCCGGACAAGAACCCGAACGACATTGATACCTATGTGGAAGACCCGGCTGGCAATGTGGTGAATTTCTCGGCCGCTGCCGCCGGCCTGATTCATCTTGATCGCGATGATCGGGGGAATCTTAACGATTCGCTTAATATCAACGGCAAGCTGATCGAGAACCCACTGAACCAGGAAGTCACGACAATTCGCGCGGTGATTACCGGCGAGTACATTGTGAATATTCACTATTACGCGACCGAAGACAGTAAGCCGGTGCCAGTCACCGTGAGAGTTGACAAAGTGAATCCAAAATTAGAAGTGGTGTATTACGACACGCTCACCTTGGAGAAAAAAGATGACGAGAAGACTGCCGTGCGCTTCACCGTGCTGACCAATGGTGCCGTCACCAATATCAACCACATTCCAAAAAGCCTGGTGGCGAAGTCGTTCAAGCGGAACTAGTTAATCCTCTCAATAAGTCCATCCCGGACTTCTCGGAGGACGGCAAACGAAAAGTGCGGTTTTCGTTTTCCTCAGAAGATCATTGAACTGCGTTCGTAATTTTGGCGGCCCTTCGCTGTGCCGTCCGGAAATTCTGCACTTTGCAGAATTGTCCTTAATCTACTGGAGACAACATGCACTTGGGACATGGCGCAATTATTTCGGCATACGTGGTCGTCACGCTGCTGCTGCTCGGGCTCGGGCTGTATTCCACCTGGTCGTTGCGCACCAAAATCGCGGGGATCCTGCTCGTGACTGCCGCCTATCTACTCGTGTATTTCTCGCTGCCACACCTGCTCGGCTGGCCAACTGATCGCCAGGTGCCGCGCCGCTTCAACCTCTATGCGGTATACATCCAGGATCCCGACCAGGCTTCCGGAGAAGCCGGCAGTGTGTTCTTTTGGGCCGGCGATCTGGCGCCGGGTGCGGATCCGCGCCCGCGCGCCTTCCGTATGCCGTTCAAGGCCTCATTTAAATCCGTATTGCAGGAAGCTGAAGGAAAATTACAGCAGAACATCCCGCAGGAAGGCGAGATCGAACTCGAAGATGCGCCGCAGGGCGTGCCCCTGGATTGGACGCGGCTGGGGCAGAAGAGCGTCAAATTGAAATTTAAAGACGCGCTGTCGAATCTGCCGCCGTCTAAGGAAGCGCCCTAAATGCCGCAGAAATCGAGCCTCACACGATGAGCACTGAAAGCATTGCCGGGTTTATCGCGGGCTATTTCATCGTCGCCCTGTTGTTGCTGAATGTCTTGTTCTGCACGCGCTGGATGTGGTGGCTCAAGCTCGCCGCGTTACTCACGGTGGTGGCTCTCTTCCACGCCACCTATCAGGCGCTGCCGGATCTGCTCGGCTGGCCTACCGCCGCGGGGCTTCCCGCGCGCTTCAATTTAAGGGGATTGGAAATCGTCGAACCGGATAAGGGTGGGGTGAGCAAAGGCGAAATTTATCTGTGGGTGACTGAACTGAATCTCGATCATTCGCCACAGGTGCCGCGCGCGTTCGCCGTGCCCTTTCATCCCGAGTTACAACTCAAATTGGCGAGCGCCGGCACCAAGCTCCGCAAACGAATGCCACAGCTCGGCGAACGCACAGAACGCCCCTTCGACTCTGGCACGACAGATTTGGCGCATGGGGGAGGCATTAATCTCGATTTCTACGATATGCCGGATCCCCTGTTTCCCGAGCGGGTGCCCTGAGGGAGTAACTCTGCGTAATGCGAATACGATCTCCAGCAGTTCAACTTCTAGAGATCAGTTACGATGCTCTATGAAAATTCCCCGCGTCATTTTAAAAGCCGGCCGCGAGAAGGCCCTGCTCCGCCGTCACCCCTGGATTTTTTCCGGCGCTATCTTGCGACTCGACGGCGTGCCGCAGACGGGTCACCCCGTGCGAGTCGAAGCACAGGACGGTCGATTTCTCGGCTGGGGCGCGTTTAGTCCCGCCTCGCAAATCACCGTGCGCATCTGGAGTTTTGAAGAGGCGCGTCCCGTGGACGCAGCGCTCATCATGGATAAGGTGCATAGCGCGGTGCGGCGGCGCGCGCGAATGCCGGGCGCGCCGCATGCGCTGCGCCTCGTCAATGCGGAAGCCGATGGCCTTCCCGGGGTGATTTGTGATCGCTATGACACGCAGTTGGTGCTGCAATTATCGAGTGCCGGCGCAGAACATTGGCGCGAGGCCATCATCGACGAACTCCTCGCGGCGACTCAGCTCGAGCAAATCTTCGAACGCTCCGATGCCGAGATTATGGCGCTCGAAGGTTTGACTGAGCGGGTTGGCGCGGTGCGCGGTGCTGTGCCTGACCAAGCGCTACCGATCACGGAAGGGGATCTGCGCTACACGATCAGCATCGCGCATGGCCATAAGACCGGCTTCTATCTCGATCAGCGCGACAACCGCCAGCTCGTGCGTTCGCTCTCCGATGTGGAAGAAGTTCTCGATTGTTTTTGCTACACCGGCGGATTCACCTTGAACGCACTCGCCGGTGGCGCGCGGCACGTGACCGCGATCGATTCCTCAGCGGATGCGCTGGCCCTGGCCCACACCCATGTCGCCATTAATGGGCTCAATGCTGAGCGCGTCGATTTCATCGAAGATGACGTGTTCAAGCGTCTGCGCAAATTGCGCGATCAGGCGCGCACCTTCGATCTCATCATTCTCGATCCGCCCAAATTCGCACCGACCGCCGCGCTCGCCGGCCGCGCCGCGCGCGGCTACAAAGACATCAATCTGTTGGCCTTCAAACTCCTGAAGCCTGGCGGTCTGCTCTGCACGTTCTCGTGTTCCGGCGGCGTACAGCGCGATCTGTTTCAGAAGATCATCGCCGGTGCCGCGCTCGATGCCGGCGTAGAGGCGCAACTTCTGCGGCATCTCAGTCCAGGCGCCGATCATCCCGTCGCGATGAATTTCCCGGAGGGCGATTATTTGAAGGGGTTGCTGCTGCAGGTCGCCTAAAGCGTCATCCCGGGCGAAGACCCGGGATCCACCGGCGGCAGACTTTCGGTATGGGTCGGGGATAAGCACTACGCCCTTTCCGGGATGACAGAGTTTAAAGTTCCTTAGCCATTCCCTACTCCAAGCATTCACCACGGATTAAGCGATCACGGCTTAAGTTGCTCCTGCGCTATCACGCTCAGTAACGCCAAAAGGAGGCCGGCAGATGCGCTCGTTAATACAGAAATCCAAGGTTGTCTTAGCTGGGGCAGTCACGCTTATCACACTCGGCATGGGTGGCACGGCAGCTGCTGATCCCTATTGGCGGGGCGACGGCTATCGCCATGGTGGCCATCATGACCGTCACCATCAGCGCTACTATCGAGAGTACGCGCCACGCGTAGTGGAGCAAAATTATTACTACTACCCGCGTGAAGAACGGGTGGTGTATGCGCCGCCACAAGTGGCCTACTACTCGCCGCCGGTGATCCAATACTCGGCGCCGGTGTATTCGAACTACGCGTCCAACTATGGCGCCGGCTATGGTTACCACAACGGCTACGCGCCAAACGGTAATCGCTTAATGTCGAGCGCCGTGCTGGGCGCTGCCGGCGGTTTCTTAGGAAACCAAGTCGGCCACGGTAACGGTCGCGCGGCCGCGACTGCGGCGGGTGCGGTGGCAGGTTGGGTGCTCGGCGGGAATCTCGGCCGCTAACGCCGGGCCGGTCACCACCCGCCAAGGGTTGAAGGGAAGCAGCGTGGGCCACACCTCCAAACTGTGGCCCACGCCAGGCTAGCAGTCAGTCGGACTTAGGGAATCGTCGCGAGGCGTTGGGAGAGCGAGGCCAGATTGGCGCGCATTTGAGGCGAATAGCGGTTCTATTTAACGAGAATGCGCGCGAATATGGACCGCTGTCCCAGCGCCATAGCAGATTCCTCCTAAGTCCAACAGGCTGCCAGGTGCAGTGCAGCGCGCGCTCGGCGACAATCGCTGGACCGCTCCGCGCGCAACCGAGAAATCCGCATGTCCTGGCTCACTCGCCTCATCGGGCTGCTTCTGTTGGCTGGTGTCTTCTTGCTGGCCTCATTCATGGGCGGCATGACCCATAGCATCGTCGCTGAATTAACACAGCGGGGACATCAGGCCTGGTGGGTGGGCGGTTTCATCGGCGTTATTGTGCTCGCGGGCCTGGCTTGGCGCCGCTTCAGGCGCACGTCCTCTGGACCATCGCCCGACCCGCGCGTGGATTCTCCGCCGTAGGCTTGACGCCTACCAATCGTGCCCCTACCTTGGCTAGCTCTGCTGCATCCGCTTCATTGCTTGGCCGGCACTTGCGTGACAACGCCGCCGGCCAGCTCGCGGATACTCCAA
>JANOVQ010000015.1:0-6762 GCA_031417495.1 Pseudomonadota bacterium
CCAGATTCGCGCTGCGCTGTGTACCGCGCTCGGCCTGAACGTAGATGACATGCCCTTCGCCGGTGAGTTGATCCAGGTGCGCGATGATGAGCGGGACTGGGAGGGTGCCGCCGAACGCTTGTTGCGAGGCTTCGGGCTGGCACTGCTGGTGCCCGATACCCATTACAAGGCGGTGGCCGAATGGGTGGATGGTGCCTATCTGCGTGGCCGGCTGGTGTACTTCCATGTGCGGGCACGCAAAGAAGCAGATCTGCGAGATCTGCACCGCGACTCCTTGGTTCGCAAGCTGGCCATCAAGCCCGATTCGCCGCATTACGATTGGCTGGAGCGCGAACTTGCCCACCGTTTCGATGTGGCCTGCTGCGCTTTGCCCGAACAGTTACGCCGCGAGACGCGTGCCATTACCCGCGCAGGCCAAATCAAAGACCCGAGCGGCCGGCACGAAAAAGACGACCGCCACCGCATCGATGACCGTAGCCGCTATGTGCTGGGTTGGAGCAACAGCGCCAAAATCACCGCACTGGAAAATAAGCGCCAGCAGCTTGAAACGCGGATGGGTGATGTTGGCAGCCAGATCGGTTTCATCCAGAAAGAGCGCGACGGGCTCACCAGCCGTCTGGATGCATTGACTCGCCTTGAAGAATTCACCGCGTTCGATGAGTTGGATTGGGCCAGTGTTGCCACTGAGATTGCACAACTGGTGGATGAGCGTAGTCGGCTGGAGTCAGCGTCGGACGTGCTCAAGCAGTTGAACGAAAACCTGCGCGCGTTGCAGAAGGCGCAGAAAGAATCTGGGCAGGAGCTGCAGGCTACGCGCGAGAAGCGGGCGAAGGTGGAACAACGACGCTCCGACGCGCAAGAGCTTCGTGAGCTAACGGGGGCGCTGCGTCAAGTTGCTGTCGTCAACGATGCCCTGGCAACAAAGCTCGAATCCATGCGTGCTGAGGCGCTGGGCGAGCATCAACTGACCGTGGAATCCTGCGACAACCGTGAGCAGGACGTGCGTACCTGGTTGCAGGCACGGATTGACGCAGAAGACCTAAAGCTCAAACGTCTGGCCGAGAAGATCATCAAGGCCATAGCTTCCTTCAAGGAGGCTTTCAAGCTTGAGACGGCCGAGATCGATGCCAGCCTTGAGGCGGCCTTTGAGTATGAAAACCTGCTGACGCAGTTGAACCGCGACGACCTGCCACGTTTTGTTGCGCGGTTCAAAGAACTGCTCAACGTCAACACGATCAACGAAATCGCCAACTTCAATGCCCAACTGGCCCGCGAGCGCGAAACCATCAAGGAGCGCATCGCGCACATCAATAAATCGCTGGGTGAGATCGACTACAACCCCGGGCGCTACATCGTGCTGGAATCCCAGACCAGCCCGGATACCGAGATCCGCGACTTCCAGCAGGAATTGCGCGCTTGTACCGAAGGGGCTGTCACCGGCTCGGACGATGCCCAGTATTCCGAAGCGAAGTTCTTGCAGGTCAAGGCGATCATCGACCGCTTCCGGGGCCGCGGTCGGCTCAATATGGTTTGAAGCTGTTCCGGCAACTCAACCTGCAACTGCTGATCGTGACGCCGCTGCAGAAAATTCACGTCATCGAGCCCTATGTCTCGAGCGTCGGCTTCGTTCACAATGAAGAGGGACGAGCATCCAGGCTGCGCAATCTTTCGATTGAGGAATACAGAGCGCAGAAGGCCTTCAGGCCTGTTCACTCTGCACAGGCGTTGCCGCAGTGACATGGACCGGCCCGAAGGAGTTGAAGGCGCAATTGGCGCGACTATGGGAGCGTGGTGAACTGCTGCGAGACGCTGTGACCGGCAATGCGCGTTTCCCTTTGCGCCTGTCACTCAAGTCCCCAAGTTCAGCGGACATCACGGATCGCTTTAACGAGGTTCGCGCTTGGGCCGCCGAATTGGCCACGACAGATTCAGTCCGGGCGGAGTGGCGGGAGCTTCGACACCGCGTCCAGGGCGCACAAAAGTTACCGGCCTGTGTGTGGGTCGAGACGCTTGAAGATGCGTTGACCTGGTTGGGCAAGCGCAGGGAGTGGGATCGCTTCTCAGCTCAGGTTTCCGCCACCCGGCAAACACACCCAGCGTTGCTGCTTTGGCTGGGAAAACACCCCCTGCAGACGCTGGAACTGTCTACCGAATGGCCCCGATTGCTGGCCGTGGTTAGTTGGCTTGTCGAACACCCGCGCCCGGGCATTTACTTGCGGCAGGTGGACTTGCCTGGCGTGCACAGCAAATTCATCGAAGCCCATCGCAGCGTGCTGGCCGAGTTGCTCGATTTGGCATTGCCCGCGGACGCAGTGGATCACAGTAAAAGTGGTGTCAGCAAGTTTCCCGCCCGTTATGGCTTTCTGGAAAAGCCAACGCGCATACGCTTCCGTGTGCTTGATCCGGCAATACGGGCCGTGCCCGGCTCGGGGTGCCCCGACGTGACGCTGGATGCGGATAGCTTCTGTCGCTTGGAGCTCGCCGTGCAACGTGTATTCATCACCGAGAACGAGACGAATTTCCTGGCGTTTCCGCCGGTTCCTGATGCCATCGTGATTTTTGGCGCGGGTTACGGTTGGGATGCACTGGCCCGTAGTCATTGGCTGAAAAACTGCTCAATCAATTACTGGGGCGATATCGACACCCATGGCTTTAGCATCCTGGATCAGTTGCGCGCCTACTTTGGCCATGTGAAATCGTTTTTGATGGACCGGGCAACCCTTGATGCGCACACCGCCGTCTGGGGACACGAAGACAAGCCCTTAGTCGCAGACTTGCATCGACTGACATCTGATGAGCGCTACCTCTATGATGATCTACGTGACAACCGCATTCGCGTTGGACTGCGGCTGGAGCAGGAACACATCGGCTTCCACTGGCTAGCTTATTACCTTCGGCATCTCCTTGATGGCACTGCCGCTGCCCATCTGGGCGTCTTGTTATAAGACCAAATAAAGACCATATTTGGTCCTTATTAAATCAGGAGCAGGTCATGCGTTACTCATCTCAAGTCAAGCCAATCAGCTATCTCAAAGCCAACGCTGCCGAGGTCCTGACGCAACTCGCTCTGCAGCGTGAGCCCCTGATCATCACCCAAAACGGCGAGGCCAAAGCCGTCCTGCAGGACGTGGCCTCATTCGAAGAGACTCAAGAAACCTTGGCCTTGCTGAAAATCCTGGCGCTGGGCAACCAAGACGTGGTGGTTGGCAAGGTCAAGCCTGTGGCCGACGTCATTGCCCGCCTTCGCGCCAGGCGAGCCACGGACTGATGGCAGGCGTGCCAGCCAAATTCGAAGTTCTGCTCACCGAGGGTGCAGAGCAGGACTTGGAGGCCATCCACGACTACCTCGCCGAATTCGACTGTGTGGCCAACGCCACCTACGTGTTGGATGAGTTGATGGACGTGGTGGAGAGCTTGTCGAAATTCCCGGAGCGCGGCCGCTACCCGAAGGAACTGGTCGGCCTTGGCATCAAAGAATACCGCCAGACTTTCTTCAAGCCGTACCGCGTGATCTACCGTGTCACAGGCAGCCAAGTCATCATCTATCTGATTGCTGACGGGCGGCGTGATATGCAGTCGGTGTTGGCGAGAAGGCTGCTTGGCGCATAGTCGATCTGCGTGTACTGGCCACAATTCGTATGGTTTTGAACCAGTGCTCACCAGTCCGGCGAGCCGGCTTTTCGGGCGACAACCATACGCGACCAAGATCAGAGCTCCAACGGGTCTCCGTCGGGGTTTTTAATCGTCCGAAGACGCGGATTATCGGGGGTTCGTGCGGAAAATTGCGGACTGCGCCGACGCTGATCATGGTGCGTAAGTTAATGATCTCGATCGCACAGGCGTCACCTTTTTGGAGAAGCACTGCACGCGACGTTCAACTGCCGTTTCTAGGATAATTCAACCCGGTGCCAACGCCTCCAGCAGCGGCCAATGCCAGTTCCTGGACACCGCGCTCTCCGGCGTGTAGTGCTCATCGGGATTACATGGATAGAGCGCGATATGCGTCGCGCCCGCTTCGGCATAGGCAGCAAGCTTAGCCGTGAGCATTTTGGCGTCGCCCCACGCGCAGACGGCGTCGATCAGGCGATCGCTGCCGCCGCCCTGCCAATCCTCAGCAGTGAATCCAAGCTCGCTCCAGCGCGCGTGATAGGCCGGCAAACCAATATAGAAAGCACAGGCGCGCCGCGCGAGATCGCGGGCACGGTCGGCGTCTGCTTCGAGGACACAACGCACCACGGCGTGTAATTCTTTGTCCGGACCGAGAATAGCGCGTGCCATGCGGATGGCGGCGAGAGGCTGCAGAAACAGAAATGAACCATCGGCCAGATCGCGCGCAACTTTGATGAGTCCACTGCCGTGTCCTGCCACGATCACCGGTGCGGGCTGGATCGCACGCGGGCTTTCTAACGGTGCCACCCGCAGGCGTTCCAGGTAGCTGCGCATTTTGGTTACCGGGGCGAGCCACTGGTGCCCGCGCGGCTCGAGCAGCATCGGATGCGACACACCGAGTCCTAGACTGAAGCGACCGTCGGACAATTCGGCCAGCGTATTGGCGGCCTGCGCTGCGCTATCGGCATCATGCGCATAGACATTGGCGATGCCAGAGGAAACTTTCAATCTGTGCGTCCGCGCGAGCAAGAACCCTGCGGTCGCAAAGGGCTCGCGGCCAAAGATTTCAGGCAACCACAACTCGTGATAGCCCAGGGCCTCGAAGCGCAGTGCGTTAGTCACAAGATCAGTGCCGCGAGTGCCCTCGGTCCACTGCAGCAAGCTAAGCTTGGCAACCATACGGATGTTCCTCAGCGGAATCGCGAGCGCGACATTGGTCAAAGCGCAATCTTGAACTCCGCCTCGGTTTTCGCCTTGATCTGCTCAAGGGTCACGCCGTTGGCGAGTTCAATCAGGGTCGCGCCGCCCTTTTTGCGATCGATCTCAAACACCCCGAGATCGGTTATCAACACATCCACCACCGCTTTGCCGGTGAGCGGCAATGTGCATTGAGTTTTGAACTTAGGCTCACCGGCCTTCTCGGTGTGTTCCATGACCACCACGATACGGCGCACCCCTGCAACCAAATCCATCGCGCCACCCATGCCTTTGACCATTTTGCCGGGGACCATCCAATTCGCGAGATCACCGTTCTGTGCCACCTGCATACCGCCGAGGATCGACAAATGGATATGCCCGCCGCGAATCATCGCGAAACTGTCGGCCGATGAAAAATAACTCGAGTGCGGCAGATCAGTGACCGTCTGCTTGCCGGCATTGATAAGGTCGGGATCGACTTCGTCTTCATACGGATAGGGCCCAATGCCGAGCAAGCCGTTCTCGCTCTGCAAGGTCACCGACATACCTGCCGGGACCAGGTTGGCAACCAAGGTTGGGATCCCGATTCCTAAGTTTACGTAGTAGCCGTCCCTGAGTTCCTTGGCGGCGCGCGCCGCCATTTCTTCGCGAGTCCAAGCCATTAGATGTTCCCTCCCGCGGCCAACTTGGCCTCACGCGGCCGCGTGGTCGCGCGCTCGATAAATTTCTCGTACTTGGTCGCAACCACAATGCGATCCACAAAGATGCCCGGGGTGTGGACGTGATCAGGATCGATTTCGCCCGGCTCCACCAGGTGTTCCACTTCGGCGATCGTAAGCTTACCGGCAGCGGCAACCATCGGATTGAAGTTACGCGCCGTTTTGCGATAAACCAAATTGCCTTCGGTATCACCCTTCCAGGCCTTAACCAAGGAGACATCGGCCACCAGCCCGGTCTCCATCACGTACCAGTCGCCGTCGAACTGGCGGGTTTCTTTACCTTCTGCGATCACCGTGCCGTAGCCAGTGCGGGTGAAGAACGCCGGGATGCCGGCGCCACCGGCGCGCAAACGTTCGGCGAGGGTGCCCTGGGGGTTGAATTCGAGCTCGATTTTGCCCGCCATGAACTGGCTTTCGAGATCTTTGTTATCACCTGCAAAAGACAGAATGACTTTACGGATCTGACCGTTGGCCAACACCAGCCACATGCCGTGGCCATCGCAGCCGACGTTATTGCCGACAATCGTCAGGTTCTTAGCCTGGGTATCGCGCAACGCGACCACCAGATCCAGCGGCACGCCGCACAGGCCAAAGCCGCCGGACGCGACTGTCATGCCGTCGCTGACCATCCCTCGGAGCGCGCTGGCGGCGTCGGGGTATACCTTAGAGTTCACGCTAAATTCCTCTTCAACTGGGAGACGGGCCGCTAGAAGTCAGCCGGATAGTCGCCTTTTCACCGACGTCGATCAAGCGTGGAGTCCGGATAGGGCGCGGCGCAAGGTTTTCCAGATTTTGCCGCTAAATAATCTCCAGGGAACCTCCTACGCGCCAATGATTCAACCACCGCCAGCCTGCTCAGGGCCCGCCGCACTCCCCCCATGAGCGAGTCCAGCCCGCCGTTAGTGCTGATCGTCGATGATGATCCGATGATGCGCTTTCTCGCCCGCGAGACCTTGGAGCCTCGCAACTTTCGCATCGCGGAAGCGACCGATGGGGCCGAAGGACTGGCGCTCGCCGAGTCGCTGCGACCTGATTTGATTCTGATGGACGTCCAAATGCCCGGTTTGGACGGCTACACCGCGTGTTCCAGGCTGCGCGCCACGGGTCACGGACAGCACATACCGATTCTCATGATGACGGCGTTGGACGATGCCCAATCGATCCTGCACGCCTATCAAGTCGGCGCGACCGATTTCATCCCCAAACCGCTGAATTTTGGCTTGCTCGAGTTCCGGCT
>JANOVQ010000016.1:0-9353 GCA_031417495.1 Pseudomonadota bacterium
CGCGGGAGGCGCCTCGATGGGCGCCCGCGGTGGTTCGATAGGCGATGACAATTTGAGGAGTTACTTGCTAAAGTTGCTAAAAGAAATTAAGTAAAACTTGCAAACGACTGCATTCTAAAAGGATAGGGGGATAGATTTAAATCTGTCCCCGTCACGAGATGGTCGTCCGTCCTGACACGTGGCGAAATTTCTACAAGGGGTTGTCGCATGGATATTGGTGAGCTGTTGGCTTTTAGCGTCAAGAACGGCGCATCGGACTTGCATCTCTCAGCGGGGTTGCCGCCCATGATTCGGGTTGATGGTGATGTTCGGCGCATCAATGTGCCCGCCATGCAGCACAAGGATGTGCATGATTTGGTCTACGACATCATGAACGATAAGCAGCGCAAGGATTACGAAGAATTTCTGGAATGCGATTTTTCCTTCGAAATTCCCGGCCTCGCGCGCTTTCGCGTCAATGCTTTCAATCAGAATCGAGGCTCAGGCGCAGTATTCCGCACTATTCCTTCAGTCATTTTGAGCCTGGAAGATCTTAAAGCACCGAATATCTTCAAAGAAATTTCTGACTATCCGCGCGGCGTGGTGTTGGTCACCGGCCCGACCGGTTCAGGCAAATCGACCACCTTGGCGGCTATGGTCAATCACAAGAACGAAAGCGAATACGGGCACATCCTGACGATTGAAGATCCCATCGAATTTGTCCATCAGAGCAAAAAATGCCTGATCAACCAGCGTGAAGTGCACCGCGACACACTTGGCTTCAACGAGGCATTACGCTCAGCGCTGCGCGAAGATCCCGACACCATCCTGGTCGGCGAAATGCGCGATCTGGAAACCATTCGCCTGGCACTGACGGCGGCCGAAACTGGCCACCTGGTGTTCGGCACCTTGCACACGAGTTCCGCTGCCAAAACCATTGACCGCGTGGTCGATGTGTTTCCGGCGGAGGAGAAAGACATGGTCCGCGCAATGTTGTCCGAATCGCTACGCGCGGTGATTTCCCAATCCCTGCTTAAGAAGAACGGCGGTGGCAGAGTCGCCGCTCACGAAATCATGATCGGCACCCCGGCGATTCGTAACTTGATCCGCGAAAACAAGATTGCCCAGATGTACTCCGCGATTCAAACCGGCCAGCAGTTCGGCATGCAGACCCTCGACCAATGTCTGCAGCAAATGGTCCAGAAAGGCTTGGTCTCCAAGGTGGAAGCCCGCCTCAAGGCACAGAATAAGGATATGTTCTAAACTTCAGCGGCCCCAGATTCGGTTCGATTCGACCACGGCGCAGCTTACCCGGCAGGAGCAATGAGATGGAACGAGATCAAGCAATCAAGTACATGCGGGACCTGCTCAAGCTGATGGTCGATAAGAAGGGTTCCGACCTTTTTATCACCGTCGATTTTCCGCCTGCCATCAAGATCGACGGCAAAGTGACGCCGGTATCCAAAACCAAATTGACCTCTGAGAACACCAAGGCGCTCACCTACGCGATCATGAATGATCGCCAGCTCAAAGATTACGAAGCGTCGAAGGAGTGCAATTTCGCGATTGCGCCCGCCGGCATCGGGCGCTTCCGTGTAAACGCCTACATCCAACAGGGCTATACCGGGATGGTGCTGCGCACGATCGAAACCACAGTCCCGACGCTCGATGGACTAGGCATGCCCGAGGTCATGAAAGAGGTGGCGATGACCAAACGCGGCCTTGTGATCATGGTCGGCGGCACAGGCTCCGGCAAATCCACCTCACTCGCCGCGATGATCAATCATCGCAATGAGAACAGCTTCGGTCACATCATCACGATTGAAGATCCGATCGAATACGTGCATCCGCATAGGAACTGCATCGTCATGCAACGGGAAGTGGGGGTGGATACGGATGACTGGGGGATCGCGCTTAAAAACACCTTGCGCCAGGCACCAGACGTCATCCTGCTCGGCGAAATCCGTGATCGCGAAACCATGGAATTTGGCCTGGCGTTCGCTGAGACCGGCCATCTCGCGATGGCGACCTTGCACGCGAATAGCGCCAACCAGGCGCTCGATCGTGTGATCAACTTCTTTCCGCAAGAACGTCACCAGCAGTTGTTCATGGATATGTCGCTCAATATGAAGGCGCTCATTTCGCAGCGCCTACTCAAGAAGGTGGATGGCAAGGGGCGAGTGGCGGCGATCGAAATTATGCTGAATTCGCCACTGATCGCCGATCTCATCCTTAAGGGGGAGATTCACATGATCAAGGAAATCATGGCCAAATCGAACGAGCTCGGCATGAAGACCTTCGATCAGGCGCTGTTCGATCTCTTCGAAGCGGATTTCATCGGTTACGAGGATGCATTACGCAACGCGGATTCCATGAACGAATTGCGACTGCGCATCAAACTGCAGGGCAAGTCCGCCAAAGTTTCCGACAAACTGGCGGGGCTTGACCATTTGGCGCTGGAAGAATCGGCTGAAGAAAGCGGCATGTTGCGCTAAACCGCGCGGAGAGACTGCATGGACACCACGCCCTATTTAAAACTGCTGCGCGACAAGAACGGCTCGGATCTTTTCTTCAGCGTCGGCGCGCCGGTCAAAATCAAAATCGAGGGGCAAGTCAGCTCGGTTGGCAAGACCGTGCTCACCGGCGAACTCACGCAGGCCGCGGCCTACGGCATGATGAGTCAAGCGCAGATTGATCGCTTCGAGCAATCGCTGGAGAGCGATTTCGCGGTGTCGCTTGAAGACAAATCGGCGCGCTACCGGGTAAATGTGTTCCGCCAGCGCGGCGAAGTCGGCATGGTGCTGCGACGGATCCCATCGAATATTCCGACCATCGATGAACTTAGTCTGCCGGAAATACTGAAATCGCTGGTGATGCACAAGCGCGGCCTGATTCTGATGGTCGGCGCAACCGGTTCCGGTAAATCCACCACGCTCGCGGCCATGGTCAATGAGCGTAATCAGAAGATGGCCGGCCATATTCTGACCATCGAAGATCCGATCGAATTCTCACATCCGAATTTGAAATCCATCGTCAATCAACGCGAAATCGGCGTAGACACCTTGTCGTATCGCGCTGCGCTGCGCTCATCGCTGCGTGAGGCGCCGGATGTCATCCTCATCGGCGAAATCCGCGACCGCGAAACGATGGAGGCGTCGCTGGAGCTTTGTAACACCGGCCATCTGTGTCTCTCTACCCTGCACGCCAACAACTCCAACCAGGCGATGGAACGGGTGGTCAATTTGTTCCCCCAGGAATTGCACAAGCAATTGTTTCTCGATCTGTCGCTGAATGTGCGGGCGGTGATTTCACAGCGCCTGGTGCAGGGCGGGGACGGCTATCGGGTGGCTGCGATTGAAATCATGATCAACACCCCGCACATCGGCGATTTAATCCTGAAAGGTCAGATCGGATCGATTAAGGAAGCAATGGAAAGTAGCGGCGCGAAAGGCATGCAGACCTTCGACATGGCGCTGTACAATCTTTACAAGGAAGAACGAATCGATCTTGAGGAAGCGCTCAACAACGCCGATTCGCGCACCAACCTTGAAGCACGCATCAACTTCGGCTAAATAGCCCGCACTGCAATGGAAACAAAACCCGAGATGCGACGAAAATTTTTAAGGTCGTCATCCCGGGCGAAGCGGCGTTAGCCGCGCAGACCCGGGATCCAAGGGCGCCAGAAGGACAAGATGGATCCCGCCCCGGATATTTGCTTTGCAAATTCCGGGATGACGTCTATTTAGTGCTACGCACTTTCCGGGATGACGGGGATAAAATCTGTCGGTATCCCCAATGCCGCGTCAAATCATGCGTTTGTCTCACATACAGTGCGGGCTATTTAGCAAACTCCGGCAGGATCTCGTCCCGCAGATAGGCGACGGTCTGCAGAGACTGCGCCATCGGCAAATTGCCGAAGGCCAGCCGACACAACAGATAGTTCACGCCGGATTCGGCTATTTCGCGGGCCAGGTGTTCGCGCACCGTTGCCACTGAACCGACCAAACACAGCCCTTGCGCGCGCGCCTGCTGGAAATCTTCCGGAAAATTAAGCGGAATCTGCAGGTTATTCAGCCGCCATAGATACAGCAGGCTGGTGAACCATCGCGCATAAGCGGGTTCGGCAACGGCCAGCGCCGCCGCGTCGGTTTTGGCGATCACGACGTGGCGACTGGTGCCTATCAATGGCAGCGGCAGCGCAGCGTGCGGCGTTTTTGTCCACTCAAGCCGGTATTGATCGGTGATCGCACGCACCGCGTCGGCGCGACCGTTAGTGACGATGTTCATGCGCTGCGCAGCAGCCCAGGCGGTAGTGTCGGCACGCGCTACGCCGTACCACAGCGGTGGGTGTGGCGTTTGGACTGGCGAGAGTTCAAGCGGTACGTCGTGAAAGGTGTGATATTTACCGACATGGTTAAGGCGCCCGGTGGTCAGTCCCTGCAGCACAATTTTCAGTACCTCGGCATAGCGCTCCTGGGCGTCCTCGCCTACCCCATAGAAGCCTAGCTCGATCGGTGAAATGCCGCGGCCGATGCCGAGTTCCAGGCGGCCATCGCTCAGCTGGTCGAGCATGCAGATTTCTTCAAGCAAGCGCAGCGGATGATAGAGACTCATGGTGTAAACCAAAGGTCCGAAGCGTAGCCGCCGAGTGCGTTGCGAAATGGCCGCCAGAAACACGCTAGGCGCCGAGGCCACGCCCAGCGGCGTGCCATGGTGTTCGGCGAGATGGTAGGCATAGAAGCCCGCTTCATCGTAGGCAGCGATCAACTCTAGGCGCTCACGATATTGCCGGCCGACCGTAAGGTCGCCGCGATCCATGTGATCAAAAATGCCGAAGTGCATGGCAGCGCCTTTCTGGCCTGGGAGAATCGGACGAGAGAATAGCAGATCACTATCCTAGGTCGGATGAGCGGAGCGTAGTCCGACCTCCAAGTAGCGGTGCCGCGTCGGATTACGCGCCACTTATCCGAGCTATGAAAGCTACGAAGGCTGTTGCTTCGGACCAAGGTTGCATAAGATTCACCAGCCCTTTTCTTTCGAGGAGCGTTCGGTATGCCATCACCGTTGGAAGTTCTGCCGCCCGAAGCAATCACCGCCGAATGGCTGAGCGCAGCGCTTTTGCAGGGGGGCATCGAGGCGCGAGTCGCTAGCTTCGAGATGGAAACCGTCGGCACCGGACAACTCGGCGAAACGCGGCGCTTTCATTTGCGGTATGCGGGTACGCCGGGACTAGGCGCGCCCACTGCGGTAGTCGGCAAGTTCTCCTCCGCCAACCCCGTTGCGCGCGACTCCGGTCGCAGCATGGGTTGGTATCGCGCGGAAGTGATGTTTTATCGCGAACTCGCGGCCCGCGCGAAAATTCGCACACCGCGGCCGTTCGTCGCCGAAATCAATGAAATAGGGGATTTCTCGCTGCTCTTCGAAGATCTCGCCCCCGCGCAACCGGGCGATCAAATGCGCGGTTGCACGCTCGCCCAGGCCGCTGCCGCGCTCGCTGAGGCCGCCAGATTACACGCGACCTTCTGGAATGATACTGAACTCATGCAGGCACCTTGGCTGCATATCCCAGCAGGTGCCCAAGGCTTCTACACCACGGATCTCGTCGAGCGCTCGTGGGCGCATGTGCAGAAAGACTATGCAGACTTTCTCACGCCCGAAGTCGCCGCATGCTGCGCTCGTTATGTGCGTAATCATGCCTACTGGAACCGCCCCCGCAATTTCCCAAAAACGTATTCACACTGCGATTTTCGGCCCGATAACATGCTCTTCGGAGGCGCCGATGGAAGAGTCGCCATCGTGGATTGGCAAACCGGCAGCTTTCTCGGTAGCGGGATGGACGCGGCGTACTTGCTCGGTGGGTGCTTTGACAGAGAGACCCGTCGCAAGCACGAAAAATCACTTCTCCAACGCTACTACGACGACCTCTTGAAGTATGGCGTGACGAATTACCCCTTCGCGCAGTTGATGGACGACTATCGTCATTACAGTTTTGCAGTGATCGCGGTCGCGCTTACCGCAACCTTGGTGGTCAAACGGACCGCACGCGGTGACCGCATGCTGATGCACATGGCAATCGGTGGCGCCCAGCAAGCAATCGATAATCAAGCGCTCGATTTATTGCCCCCATGATTCAGCAACCTTAGGAATTGCCTGTGCGTCTCGCCAAACCCCATCTCGATATCGGCCTCTTCACGCCCGATCTCGAAGCGCACGCGACGTTCTGGGGCGAGACGGTGGGTCTGCGTCTTGATCATCAACTTTCTTTCGATGAGCAATGGGTGCAGCACCGCTACGCCGCGCATGGTTCGGTCATCAAGATCAATCACTACCGCCATCCGCTGCCAGTCGCGCCACCCTCAGGTTACGCTGGTCTTATGATCGCACGCGCGGGCGCACCCGCCTGGGAAGGTCACCACCCCGGCGGTGAGCGTGTGCGCCTGGTGCCGCCGGGGACCGCTGGCGTGGTCGGGATCGGCATTACCGTGAGTACACCGGAACCCGCACGCATGATGGATTTCTATCTTGGGGCGATGGAATTTGAAGCGGCTGCACCGCGGGTCGCACGCTGCGGTGACACCCTGCTCTTCGTCGAAAAAGGACCTGGCGGTGTGCCCAGCGCGGCCTTCATGGGGCCGAACTTTCGCTATCTGACGATCCAGATCTATGATTGCGACGCCGAGTGTGCGGCAATCGTTAAGCGCGGTGGCACACTCGGCGCATCGCCCGTCAATTTCGGCAAGGTGGCGCGTTACGGTTTCATTCTCGATCCGGATGGCAACTGGTTCGAGATCTCGGCGCGGGCCTCATTGACAGGGATTGCGCCGCCGGTTTGATGACCCGGGTTAATCGACCGTAAACCGCCGCGCGGCACTCGAAGGAAGGACCATGCTGAATTTGTTCCGAGTGCGCGGTTTCAAAGCGTTCATCGCGGCGGTCTTTCTGAATGCGTTCGTCGATCTTGGCCACAAGATCGTGATTCAGAACACGGTGTTCAAAGTTTACGACGGCGATCTCCAGGTCACTCTCACCGCCATCGTGAACGCGCTGATCCTGTTACCCTTCGTGTTGTTGTTTACGCCAGCCGGCTTTGTCGCGGATCGCTATCCCAAACCAGCCGTGATGCTGCGCGCCGCGTGGGTGGCCGTCGTCCTGACGATAATGATCACGCTGTTCTACTATCTCGGCTGGTTCTGGCCGGCCTTCGCGATGACCTTCCTGCTCGGTGCGCAAGCCGCCTTCTATTCGCCGGCCAAGTTTGGCTATATCCGCGAATTGGTGGGCGCGGCGGAACTGACCACCGCCAACGGCGCGGTGCAGGCGGTGAGCACCTTGGCGATTCTCGCCGGCATTTTCGTGTTCTCCGTCCTGTTCGAGCAAGGCCTCGAACATTTTCTGCCAGGTACCAGTGGCGAGGTGCTGGCGCACGTCGCGCCCGTCGGCTGGTGGCTGATCGGATCGGCCGTACTCGAACTGGTGCTGCTCTATCGCCTCCCACCAGCGGCAGCAGCAGCGCCTACCCAGAATTTTGCGTGGGCGCCGTATCGAAAGATGGAGACACTGCGCCAGAACCTGCACGCGGTCCAGGCCAATCCAACCGTGTATCTTTCGATCATCGGCCTTGCGATCTTCTGGGCGATTGCGCAGGTGGTGGTGACGGCTTATCCGGCGCTCGCCAAGGAAAACCTTGGGCTGCTGAGTACGGTGGTGGTCCAGGGCCTGCTCGCGTGCACCGGCGTCGGGATCGTGGCCGGCTCGATTGTTGCCGGCCGCGCGTCCCGTCAACACATTGAAACCGGCTTGGTGCCAATCGGCGCCTTCGGCGTCGCCGCCCCCGTCGCCATGGTCCCGCTGCTTCAATCGGTGACCTTGCAGGGCATTAACTTCATTGCGCTCGGATTCCTGGGCGGCCTTTTCATCGTGCCGTTGAATGCCTTGATCCAGTATCACGCGGCGGAACCGAAGCGCGGGATGGTGCTGGCGGCCAGCAATTTCCTGCAGAACGCATTGCTGCTGATTTTCCTGGTGTTGACAGTGGTGTTCTCTTTGCTGGGTGTGAAAGCTGTTGGCTTGTTTGCGTTGCTGGTGCTGGTCGCGCTCGGCGGCGCGCTGTACACCGTTTATAAGTTGCCGCATTCACTGGCCCGCATCATCGCCAACATGGTCATTTCGCAACGCTACCGAATCCGCGTGATCGGTTTTGAAACCATGCCGCAACAGGGCGGTGTGCTGTTGCTCGGCAATCATATTTCGTGGATCGACTGGGCCGTGCTGCAAATCGCCTGTCCGCGTCCAATCCGCTTCGTGATGGAACGCAGCCTCTACGAACGCTGGTATCTGAAATGGTTTCTCGATGGCTTCGGAGTGATTCCAATCGGCGGTGCAGGCAGTCGGAGCGCGCTCGAGGACGTGCGGGGGTGTCTGAATGCGGGCGATGTCGTTGGCCTGTTCCCCGAAGGCGCCATCAGTCGCACCGGTCATCTCGGCGAATTCAAACGCGGCTACGAAGAGGCGGCAAGTAACGCGCTGGGCGTGATCGTGCCGTTCTATCTGCGCGGTCTGTGGGGCAGTGCGTTCTCGCGTTCGAGCACCCGCCTGCGGGTGTTGCGCGGTGGCGGCATGCGGCGCGATATCGTGGTGGCCTTCGGTCGTCCGCTGCCACTCAGCACCCCGGCTGAGCAACTCAAGCGGCGCGTGTTTGAGCTCTCAATCGAATCCTGGGAACGCTATACGAAAACCCTGGAAACGATTCCCGAAGCGTGGCTCGCGACCGCTAAACGCATGCGCAACGATCTGATGCTCGCCGATACGTTGAGCGGCGGGCTGTCGGGCTATCGCGTCATCACGGGAGTTTTAATCATCGCCGGCTTCATCAAGCGTCTGGCGGTCGGGCAGAACGTCGGGCTGCTGTTACCCACCAGTAATGGCGGCACCTTGGCCAATCTCGCGGCGCTGCTGCGCGGCAAGACGGTGGTCAATCTCAATTACACCGCGAGTCCGGCTGCCATCCAGGCGGCTCTGCGCAAAGCAGAGATCCGTACGGTGTTCACTTCCAAGCGGTTTCTTGAGCGCCTCCTACAACGCGGCATCGAAGTCGAGACACTACTCGCAGACGTGCAGGTTTATCAATTAGAAGATCTCGCCGCTGGTGTGAGCCAGGCGCGCCGCGCGTGGACCTTGCTGCAGGCGGCGCTGTTGCCGCGCTATCTACTCCGGCTGTTCTACTGTAAACGGGTATCGCTCGAGAGCCCGGCCGCGATTTTATTTTCCAGCGGCAGCGAGGGCGAACCGAAGGGCGTGGTGCTGTCTCATCGCAACATCATGGGCAACATCAAACAGATCTCGGACATGATCAACACCGAAGAGAACGATGTGCT
>JANOVQ010000017.1:0-3385 GCA_031417495.1 Pseudomonadota bacterium
TTACGATGTCGCTGACGGTCGCATTACGATCGACGGGCAGGATCTGCGCGCCCTCACGCAATCTTCGCTGCGCGCCGCAATTGCCATCGTGCCGCAGGACACCGTGCTCTTCAACGACACCATCTACTACAACATTCAATACGGTCGGCCGGCGGCGAGTCGCGATGAAGTCGAGGCCGCCGCTGGCGCTGCCCACATTCATGATTTCATTCAACGCCTGCCGGATGGTTACCAAACCGAGGTGGGTGAACGTGGCCTCAAACTCTCCGGCGGCGAGAAGCAGCGGGTCGCGATTGCGCGTGCGCTACTCAAGAATCCAGCAATTCTGATTTTCGATGAAGCCACCTCGGCGCTGGATTCCAAATCCGAGAAAGCCATTCAGGCGGAGCTCGATCGGATCCAGGTCGGGCGGACCACCCTGGTAATTGCGCATCGCCTGTCGACCGTCATGGATGCCGATCGGATCCTCGTGATGGAAGCAGGGTCCATCGTGGAAAGCGGTCGCCATGAAGAACTTCTGGACAGCGCTGGCCTGTACGCGCAAATGTGGCTGCTGCAGCAGCGTGAGGCGGAGGCGCCGGCGGCAGATTTCGCGGTAGAGACTACATAGCGGAGCGGAAATACCGACACGTGAAAAGCCGCAGGAAGAGGAGATTGGTCGGAGCGCGCCTCCCGCGCCAGCGAGCCATGGATGGCATAGGCGCAACGCGGGCGGTAACGGAACATTTCAGGGATGAAATGCGCAGTGGTAGCGTAGACCAGTCTCCTCTTCGTGTGGCGCTCGGCAGGGTGGCCGGTATTTCCACTCCGCTATTTTGAGGCGAAACCAACCTACTCTGAACAATGAAAGAGAGAGAACTTATGCGGTGTTTCGGAAAAATCGCACTCGGGTGCCTGCTCGGTGTGGCGAGCGCGTCGTCTGTGGCTGAGCAAACGCTGCCGGATCTCATGCAACGTCTGCTGGCGCCGCCCGCCATTCAAACGGAGAGTGGCTTTACGGCCAAGGTGCTGGTGCCTCCCGGCCAGCTCTACGATCCCCTGGTCATGCTGCCGATGGGGTCAGTGACCTGGCTGAACGACGACGGCGGCGAGGAGAAAGACAAAGGCAGTCGTTTACTTGCGATCAATGCGCTCGGCGAAATTTCAGTCCTCGCGGGTATCGGCAAATTACTGCCAACCGTGGGCTTCGATCTCGCGCCGCCGGATTTCGGCGAGTTCGGCGGACAGATCTTCACGTTGGCGCAACCCAAGGTTGCGCTGGAGGGCGGCCTTTCCAACCACGTGATCCAACGGGTCGATCCCACCAATGACTATGCGACCAGCATTTTTTGCACATTGCCGGACGCCGGAGGGAAAAAGATTGCCGGCTTTGGCTTGGATGCCCGCTTCGGACCGCGCGACACTCCCTTTGCCGGCAAGCTCTTTGCCATCACGATTTACAACGACACGATCTATCAGGTGACGTCGGAGGGTGTCTGCACGCCGTTTGTGGTGTTCGATGGGCAGCGGTATAGCGCACCGGCGATGATCGTCTTCGCGCCAGACGGCCAGAGCATGCTGGTCTCGGTGAGTCGCGGTGCCTTCGACATCAGCAGCAAAACCGCACCGGCCGGGGCCATCGTGCGCATTTCGCCCACCGGCGAGATTGCTGAAAAACCGGTGTTCGAGGGCGTCGGACGCCCGATGGGAATGGCTTATGCACCGGCGGGATTTGGCGCGTATGCCGGCCAGTTGTTCTTCGCCGATATTGGCCTGTTTCAGGTTCCGGTGCCAATGACCCAGGCCATCAACGCCGATGGCAAACTCTACCGGCTGAGCGCCACAGGCAAACCGGAACTGGTCGCCGCGGGTTTCCATAATCCGATGGGTGTGAGTTTCGTCGGCGGGAAACTTTGGATCACCGATATCAACGGCGACTTCATCGCCGGCAAGCGCGAGCTGCCGGATGGGTTCATAGTGGAACTCGAAGCGCGCTAAATTTTTGAAGGACGCTGCAGAATTTACTTAATCGCCAACAGAGGAGTTTTTTTATGAAAACGTCAACCATCCTGGCCGCGAGTGTTTTGGCCTGCACCATCGGTGTCGTGCCCTGCGCTTCCGCGGCAGAAGCGCACAACATGATTGGATGCCTGGCCAAGGGCACGGACGGTACATTCAACCTGACCCACGTGGAAGGCGGTGTACCGTTGGTCGCGATCGCGGAATCGACGGCCGATCTGGGCCCGCATGTGGGTCATAAGGTCGAGATCACCGGCATGGCCGTGACCGGCAAAGACCCAAAGGTCCACACCATGAGCGTGACCGCGATGAAACACCTTGATGTGAAGTGTCCGTAGCGGAGGTGCCCAGGTCCACGCCGGATCGCCAGCCCCGTGGATCGCCGCGCTGCGCGCACCAGGATGGTACCCGTATGATTGATTAACCTTTACTGCAAGGCGCTAACCATGATGATGTTGGATGGTATCCGGGTCCTCGATTTCACGCAGTATCTGGCGGGGCCGACGGTGACGCGGCTGATGGCCGAGATGGGCGCCGAGATTATTAAAATTGAGATCGCGCCGAGCGGTGATCCGTCGCGCGGCCTGCCCCTGAGTGATCGCAATCGTAGCGGCTATTTCGTGCAGCAGAATCGCGGCAAGCAAAGCCTCTGCCTCGATCTCAAGCAGCCAGAGGCGGATACCATCCTGCGCGAATTGGTGGCCAAAGCGGATGTGGTGGTGGAAAACTTCGGACCGGGGGTGATGGAAAAGCGTCGGCTCGCCTATGCGGATCTGTGCGCGTTCTAGCCGGACATCATGTTGGCCTGGGTGTCGGCGTATGGGCGGGAGTGCCCGCTCTCGCACAAGACTGGTTTCGTCTGGGCCGCCCTGGCCTTCGCGGGTCTCATGCATATGACTGGCGATCCTGCAGGCCCGCCGATGCCAATTGGAGTCGCGCTGGCGGACGCCAGCAGCGGCGTGCATGCGTTCTCGGCGGTGGGTTACGCGTTGTTCCATCACGGCCGCACTGGCCAGGGCCAGTGGTTGGATTTAAGCATGGTTGACGCGATGTTCCATATGCAGGACGTAGCACTTCAGGCGCATACGCTCAGCAAGGGTGCCTACCAGCCGATGCGCATGGGCAGTCATCATGCACTCATTGCCCCCTTCGGAGTCTACCAGGGACCGAGTGGATATCTGGTCATTCTTGCGCTGCAGCCGCAGTGGAAAAATATTTGTGCCGCGATGGCGCGGCCTGATCTCGAACACGATCCGCGTTTCGCACAAGCCGATATCCGCGCGGCCAATCAACGCGAACTGATTGCGCTGATCGAAACCTGGCTCGCAACCTTTCCGCACAACGAGGCGGTGTTCGCGCATCTCGAACAACACCGCGTGCCCTCGGC
>JANOVQ010000018.1:0-6307 GCA_031417495.1 Pseudomonadota bacterium
CCGATAGTGCCGGTCCCGGCAGATACCGCGGCGGCTTAGGCGCCATCTTTAAAGTGCGCTATCTGTCGGAAGGCGCGCTCAGCATGGAGACTGCGCGCACTTTGGAAGGCAGCCCCGGTGTCGCCGGCGGCCAACACTCGGCAGTGCAACGCCAGACCAAGATCCATCTCGATGGTCATCATGAAGTGATCGGTGGCCTGGATGAACAAGGGGACTGGCGTAATCCACTGTTGTGCGCACATCCGTTTGCCCATGGCGAGACCTTCATGTTCGAGAGCACCGGCGGCGGTGGCTATGGCAGTCCGTTGGCGCGCGACCCGCAACAGGTGCTCGATGACGTCCTGGACGAATACATTTCCCCGCGTGCCGCGCGTGAGGTGTATGGCGTGGTGATTGACGCACTCACCCAGCAGATCGATCACGCAGCCACGTCAGTCGCACGTGCACGCTTGGTTAACGTCTAGTGCCTTAGGGGTGAGGATTTTGCGACGATATAGGGCGGAAAAGCGCAGCGCCTTCCGCCGACTGTGGAGACTTTCTAAATCCCGTCATCCCGGAAAGCGCGCAGCGCTTATCCGGGATCCATCCTCTACTGCAGGTGCCCATGGATCCCGGGTCTGCGCCCGGGATGACGGAATCCGACGCCGTCATGCCGAGGGTGCGCTACGCTTTTCCATCCGATGCCCTACGAATTATGCCGTACGCACAGCCCGCGCGATTTCACGCTAACCTGTGGAGCGAGGCGCCGCCGCATCCTGTTCTCTTGCACATGAATTCTCCCGCCACCGATTTTGAAACGATTGCCTGCCCGGTCTGTGACGGCACGCGCTTCGCGGCCTTGTTTGAAAAGCAGGGCGAACCCTTTGTGCGTTGTGAGGTGTGTGCGCTGGTCTTGATTAATCCGCGTCCGCGCTTTCAGGACGTCGCCGCCACCTACAATGCACAGTACAGTCAGGGCTATATTAAAAAAGCGGCGAAAAAGCTCGCGCGGTGTCGGCGTTGGGTGAATCGCCTTACGCCGCGTGTCGGTGATGGCGGACGCTGGTTGGATATTGGTTGCTCTGCAGGCTTTGTGCTTGCTGCCGCCGAAGAGGCAGGTTTCGAGGCCTTCGGTGTTGAACTGGAACCCGCGGCAGTGGCCTTCGGACAGCAGGAATTGGGGTTGGCGAATATTGTGTGCGGGACCTTCGATGCGCAGGCCTATCCCACGCAGTTCTTCGATGTGATTTCGTTATATGACGTGATCGAGCATGTGCCAGATTTACAGCGCACGGTAGCGGAGCTCGCCAGAGTCTTGAAACCCGGCGGCCTGATCGAGGTCCGCACGCCGGATTTGGGGCATTGGCGCACACCACGCGATCTCGCACAGTGGAAGGAGATCAAGCCTTCTGAACATTTGTACTATTTCAGCGCCGCCACCCTCACGCGGTTGTTCGCGCGCCACGGGCTGCGCTTACACCATCGCCGGCTGATGGTTAAATCCGCGCTTGATTGCCTCTATACCCGTCCGGCTTAAGCCTACTCCTATGCTCGACCTCGCAGAAATTCCCTTCTTCGCAGCGCTCTCGCCCGCGGCCATCGCGCGAGTCCGCGGGCAGATTCCAGTCCATCATTATGCGCAAGGTGAAATCATCGCGCGGGTTGGCGAAACCGGCCGCTACTTCCAAGCCGTTGCCGCTGGCGCGGTGCGTGTGCAAGCAGATGCCGATGTGCCCGGCGGCTGGCGCGGCTTTATTCTGGGGCCCGGTCAAATTTTTGGTGAGATGTCGCTGTTCACCGGCATGCCGGTCGCGGCCACCTTGATCGCGGCGCGCGACACCGTGACCTATCGGCTCGATGGCGCGGCATTTCTGCGCTTGTTGGACGAAGAGCCGCTGCTGCATCGAAGTCTGACCCGTCTGCTGATCGATCGCCTGCGTTACCGTACGCGCAACGACGCGCGGAGACCGGGCATCGCCGTCATCACCAGCGCCGATCCCAGCATCGACCTTGCGCAGTTTGCACAAGTGCTCGCGGTGGGCGTGCAGCGTTATGCGCCTGGCTCGGTGCTGACGCCCGCGGTGCCGCCGGAGGCGCTGGCGGATTGGCGTCGCGACGCCAGTGGCGAGCAGTACTTAATTACCATCATCCAACCTGATGCGCTGCGCGTGCTGGCCAATTCGCTGATGCCGGAAGACGTGGTGCTTGAAATTGTGACCACGACAGCCAAGGTGCCGGACACGCTGGCGTCCTTGCGCAGGCAAACAGGTGCCGCAGATTTCAGTCGCGTGTTTATCGGCGAGCGACCTGCGGGTGATCTGGAGCGCTGGAGTTTTCGGCTGCCCGCTGCCGAGCTTGCACGGGCCGCACAGGATGCGCCGAGCTGGGAGCGCCGCCATTATCCCAACCTCGACCATGTGGCGCGGCATGTGAGTTTCAGCGAAGTGGGGGTGGCGTTGAGTTCCGGCGCGGCACGTGGCTTCGCGCATGTCGGCGTGTTGGAAGCGTTGGAGGCGAATGATGTGCCGGTCGATTTCCTCTGCGGCACCAGCATGGGCGGTATTGCCGCCTTAACTATCGCGCAGTCGGCGAGCGCCGCCGAAGGGGCGCAGAAGATGCGCGATTTTCTTGGCGGCAATCACAAAATAAGAGATGCCTCCTGGTGGCCGCGGGCCTCGATCTTCTCCGGCACCAAAGTCGCGCGCGCCGCGCGCAATGTGTTCGGCGACACCACCTTCGCCGATTTGCGGCTTCCCACTGCGGTCGTTGCGTCAGATCTCACCTCGGGTGAGCGGGCGATCATCGACAGTGGCTTAGTCGCTCCGGCGGTGCTCGGGACTTCGGCGATTCCTGGCTTTTTCCCACCGGTCGCCGATGGGGCCCGCCTGATGGTGGATGGTGCGATCGTTTCTAGAGTTCCGGTGGATGTGTTGAGCCGGCGCCGCTGCGGGCTGCGAATTGCGGTTAACGTGGTGGCGGTGCCGAGCGAAGATCTCGAGTTCCGCCAGCAGCGCAGTCGCCGTTTGCAAACCTACGCTGGCGGTTTTTTTGGTTTTAAGCACGTGCTCGGCGCGTCGTGGGAATTGCTCGGTTCGTACGGCTCGAGCGTGGAGGCGCTGCGCGCCGATATTGTGATCACCCCGGAAACACACCGCTGCGGCGGCGCCTTCGATTTTGATCGCTTTGAACGCATGATCGAGTGCGGCCGCGACGCGACCTTGGTCCGTATCAGTGCCATCAAAGACACCGTGCGCGCGATGTTGGGGGGCGGCTATCGCTAAGCGGCCGTCCCTGCAAACAGGTTGGCAGCAACGACACCATCGGTGGGTGATGATTTGGCCGCTTGCCCTCGCGCAGATGACCTCGTGGGGCACGATGTATTTCAGTTTTTCCCTGTTCTCGGGACCGATGGAGCGTGATCTCGGCTGGTCGCACCCTGCGATAAATGGCGCGTTAACCTGCGGCCTGCTGCTGACCGGCGCGATGGCTTACCCGATCGGGACCTTGCTTGATCGCTACGGTGGTCGCTGGTTGATGACTTTGGGATCCTTAGGCTCGGGCCTGCTGTTGTTGATCTGGTCGCAGGTCCAGACCTTGCCGCAGTTCTATCTCATCTGGCTGGGCTTCGGCGTGTGTTTGGCGTGCTGTTTGATCGAACCTGTGTTTGTGGTGGTCAATCAGGTGTTCGGCAACGAGGCCCGCAACGGGATCACCACCGTGACGATGATCACCGGTCTGGCAGGGACGGTGTACCTGCCCATAATCGGCTATCTCATTCCGCACCTCGATTGGCGAACTACCTTGGTGGTGTTGGCGGCGTTGAACCTTTGCTTCAACGCGCCGGTGCACTGGTGGTTTATTCCGCCGCGCATCGGCAGCGGACGAGTCGAACATCCAATCGCGCAGAAGCGCGGTCGCATCGTGATGCGGCGGCGCCTGCGCAACCCGGTGTTTTGGGGACTTGCGCTGTGGTACACGTCTTATAGTTTCACGGGCTCGAGCGTGATCTTTCAATACGTCCCGGTACTGCGTGCGGAGAATGTCGGTGACGGCGTGATCTTTTTCACCTTTGCGTTGATCGGCCCGGTGCAATTGGTCGCTCGCCTGATCATCATCACCTTAGGGAGCAAAGCCTCGATTGCGCGCCTGGGCGCGTTCACCTCGGCGCTGGTGCCACTCTCGATTTTGTTGCTGATTTACTCACCTCATCAACCGGCGTGGTTGTGCCTGTTCGCCGCGTGTTTCGGCACCGGCCATGGCATTACCACAATCTTGCGTGGCACCGCGCCCATTGAATGGTTGGGACGCGAGCATTTTGGGCGGACGATGGGGGCGATTGCGTTACCGATGATGATCGCGATGGCCATCGCCCCTTCGCTGACCGCCTATGTTTGGTCGGCGAGCGGCAGCCGTCTGCTCATGCTGTGGGGGGTGTTCGCCGGATCGATGCTGGGAATGGTGGGCTATTGGTTGGCCGTGCTGTCGCGGCGTCAGGCGCGGCGGCGCTTACTTGCGGAGACTTAGCCTGCCCACACCGGCGGGCGACGCTGCGCCCACGGGCGTGCGTTCTCGATCTGCGCGGCCAGCCGGAATAACGTCGCTTCATCGCCGAAACGACCGACGTACTGATTCCCCACCGGGAGTCCACTCGGCGTCCAATAAGTCGGGACCGACATCGCTGGTTGGCCGGTGGCATTCGCGAAATAGGAAAATGGCGTGAAGCGCGCCATTTTCCGCCGGAGTTCGAAGGGATCACTGCCCGCCTGGTAGGCAAAGGTGCCGAGCGGCACTGGCGGCTCGCCAAGCATGGGCGTGAGCCACACGTCGTGCGCGGCCATGAACTGCGCGACAACGCGCGAGATCTGTTGCAAGTCTTGCAGCGCGAGCAAGTAGTCCGGCGCGGTGATCTGCCGGCCACGGCCGGTGAACGACCACACAAAAGGTTCGAATTCGGCTTCCGTCGGCGCGCGGCCGAGGCGTCGCGTCCAGTCCTCGATCGCCCACGTGAAGCCAGCGGCGAGCACGCTGGTGAAGGCGAGAAAGAAGCGCTCGGGATCGATCGTCGGTGTTGCCTCGACCACCTCATGGCCGAGCTCGGCGCACAGCCTGGCCGCGTCCTCAACTGCGGCCACACACTGTGGATCGAGGGCCAGGCCTGCGATGGTTCGCGTGGAAAATGCGATGCGAAGCTTACCGACTCGCGCGCCCACTTCTTGCAGAAAAGGTCGTGCCGGCGGCGGCGCGCAATAAGGGTCGCCGAGATCCGGACCTGCGCTCGCATCGAGTAACGCGGCACTGTCGCGCACCGAGCGGGTGAGGGCATGTTCCGCGACCAGGCCGCTCATCAAATCGCCATAGTGCGGACCGAGCGGATTACGCGCGCGGGTCGGTTTGAGACCGAACACGCCCGTGCACGCGGCAGGCACGCGAATGGAACCACCGGCGTCGTTGCCATGCGCCATCGGCACCATGCCCGAGGCCACCGCTGCGGCCGCGCCACCGCTCGAGCCGCCTGCCGTGCGGGTGGTGTCCCACGGATTGCGTGTCGGCCCAAATAAGCGCGGCTCGGTGGTCGGGCCGACCGCGAGTTCCGGCGTGTTGGTTTTTCCGATGAACACGAGCCCGGCCTGTTTGTAGCGTCGCACCAGTTCGCTATCTGCGCTCGGAATATAGTGCTTCAGGTAGGCCGTGCCTTCGGTGAACGGCACGCCGGCGTATTCCGCGAGAAAGTCCTTGAGCAGGAACGGCACGCCCGCCAGGGGGCCTGACGGTAACGGGGCGCGCGCGACTGCACGGGCTTGCTCATACAGCTTGAGTACCACGGCGTTAATTGCCGGGTTGACCTTCTCTACTCTGGCGATGGCCGCCTCGACGAGTTCAAGCGAGGTGATTTCGCCGCGCCGAATGAGCTCAGCTTGCGCGAGGGCATCCAAGTCCGCGAGGTCGTTCATGGGATTTCTCCTTGCCAGCGTGCGTTGTGTTGCTTTGGTTTGGTTTGGGAGAAGCATAAACCTAAATCGTCGTCCCTGAAAAAGGCGCTTTTTTTCCTCCCGAATCAGATGCGGTAGCTGTTTGAATTGTGATCTTAAGGGGAGGTTGGGGTGAGCGCCGCGAACCCCAACATTCGCTCGACAAGGTTGCGCGATCAAAGTGCCAACGTAGTGGAGTGTTGCCTGGGTTCGGATTAATGCCAGGGCAATCGGACGCCTGTCGGCGGAGGACGCTCTGCGGGCTTATCACCCCGAGCAATTTTCGCCGTGCGACGTCGAAGGAGAAAATGAGCCCCCACAGGATCGGCGTGCACGCGACTAGGCAGCAACCTCGATTC
>JANOVQ010000019.1:0-8956 GCA_031417495.1 Pseudomonadota bacterium
ACGCCCTGGCCGGCGAAGGCAGCATCGCCGTGGAGGAGAATCGCCAAAACCTGATTGCGTTCGAGGTCGCCACGCCGATCCTGGCGCGCGCGTACGGATCCTTCGACCACCGGGTCAATGATCTCCAGGTGCGAGGGATTGAAGGCGAGGGTGACGTGCATCGGACCATTTGGCGTTTCAATATCGGAGGAATACCCGAGGTGATACTTCACGTCGCCGAGGCGAGCCTCCCGACTGCGTCCTTCGAATTCGTCGAACAATTTGGAAGGGTGCTTGCCGACAATATTGACCAGCACATTGAGGCGGCCGCGATGCGCCATCCCGATTACCACTTCCTTCACGCCGTGGCGGCCTGCGTCCTCCATGACTTGGTCGAGGAGCGGAATGGTGCTCTCACCACCCTCGAGCGAAAAGCGCTTCTGCCCGACATATTTCTTATGTAGATACTCTTCGAGCGCGCCGGCCGCGACTAGGCGCGCCAGCAGCCAACGTTTCTTATCAGGAGAGAATTGCGCACGACTGCGAATGGGCTCCAGGCGCTGTTGAATCCAACGCTTCTGGGCGGTTTCCACGATATGCATGTATTCGGCACCGATGGTGCCGCAGTAGGTGCTCCGTACGAGCGCTAAAATCTGTTGCAAAGAGGCTTGGTTGGCGGCCAGACCCTGCAATGAGCCGCTGTTAAACAGGCGGGCCATATCTTGGGCGGAGAGTCCGTGAAAGGCAGGATCAAGTTCTGGGATTAGCGGGCGTGCATGTTGATTCAACGGATCGAGCTGCGCCTGGCGATGGCCCATGAAGCGGTAAGCGTTGATCAACTGCAACACCGCGACTTGCTTCCCGTCGTCGATGGCACCGTCGCCTGAGGGTTGTCGCGAGTGCGTCACCTGCGCCAGCATGCGTGCGCGAATCGGACCGTGGGCCGTGTCCGGCGCCCCTGTGGAGTCGGCAGTCAACGTATCGAAATACTGCCGCCAATCCGCTTGGACCGTCGCAGGGTCGCCCAGATAGGCTTCGTATAGGTCTTCGATGAAGGCAGCGTTGCCACTGAATAGGCAGGACGGTGGCGGCATGGGTTTCCTCTCACGCGGAGTACTGCTTTACAGAAGAACGCCAGCGAGTCGCTATAGGGTCTGGCCGATATGTCGGCGGATGTGTTGGGATCTTTGATCAATGTCTGCGCAATGTCATTAAGTTTGGCGCAGCTTTTGGGGCTTATCTTGGGGCACAGCGTGAGACTGAATGGCGAACGTTTTGCGCATTCCCGCGCCGCGCCGCGTGGTGCTGATGCGGCGACCAGACGGCGCGCGGTGTCCCTTGAAGCCGGCAGCGAGGCAACGTTATTCTTGGCCGGTTTTGGGGTGCCGAAGGACTCCATCGACAGCATCTAATGAGGAACACAGCAACATGACGACCCGTACCGTGATCATTACCGACAAAACCTCCGGCAAATCGGTGGAATGTCCGGTGTACGAAGGCCAATACGGCGCGCCGGTCATTGATCTTAAGAACCTATACAAAGAGTTAGGCATGTTTACCTTCGACCTGGGTTACGGTTCAACGGCCGCGTGCCGCAGCGCCATTACCTATCTCGATGGCGAAGAGGGGGTGTTGCTGTATCGCGGCTACCCGATTGAACAGCTAGCGGAGAAGTCGAGTTTCCTCGAAGTGGCCTATCTGTTAATCAACGGTGAGCTACCCAATCAGCAGCAATCTGATGACTGGCTGCATGTGATTAAGATGCATGGGATGACCCACGAACATCTTTCCCGGTTCTATCAGGGTTATCGTTATGACGCGCATCCGATGTCCGTGTTGGCTGGCGTGGTCGCGGCCGTTGCTTCGTACTACCACAACACCACCGATATCTATAACCCCGAGCATCGGCGCCTGACGGCGCAGCGGGTGATTGCGAAGATGCCGAGTCTGGTCTCAAAAATTTATCGTTACGGCAGCGGACTGCCTTTTGTGTATCCGGATAACTCGCGCGGTTTCGTTGAGAACTTTATGTATATGATGTTCTCGTGGCCAAGCGAGCCGTTCGTCGCAAGTCCGGTGGCGGTGCGAGCCTTGGAACTCCTATTTATCCTGCATGCCGACCATGAACAGAATGCGAGTACGTCCACCGTGCGCTTGGCAGGTAGTGCCGAGACCAATCCCTTCGCGTGCGTCGCCGCCGGTATTTCCACCTTGTGGGGGAAAGCGCATGGTGGCGCGAATGAAGCCGTGATCGACATGCTCACCGAGATCGAGCATCCCAAGAATATTCGAAAATTCGTTGAGCGTGCCAAGGACAAGAGCGACAACTTCAAGCTGATGGGGTTTGGGCACCGGGTTTATAAGAACTACGATCCGCGCGCGAAAATTATTCGGCAGGCCTGTCACGACTTACTGCAGGAAATGCATCTCAACCAACCACTCTTTGAGATCGCGATGGAACTCGAGCGCATCGCGCTCGAGGATGAATATTTCATTTCGCGCAAGCTCTATCCGAATGTGGATTTCTATTCGGGCCTGATTTACCAGGCGCTGAATATCCCGACTAATATGTTCACGCCGATGTTCGCACTGGCCCGCTCAGCGGGCTGGATTGCGCAGTGGATGGAAATGCTGTCCGATACCAACGATTTTCGTATCGGGCGACCGCGCCAGCTGTATGTCGGCTCGCCCCAGCGGGATTACGTCCCGTTGGTAGGCCGCAAATAGGATTGTCAGTAAGGTTATTTCACGTAATTTTTTAAACTCAAGGGTTGCAGCGAAGATGAAAAAACCAGTCAGGATCGCAGTAACCGGCGCCGCCGGTCAAATCTCCTATTCCTTGTTGTTCCGCATTGCGGCCGGCCAGATGTTAGGGGCCGATCAGCCCATCATCCTGCAGTTATTGGAAGTGACGCCGGCCTTGAAGGCACTGCAAGGCGTGGTGATGGAACTGGACGACTGCGCGTTCCCGTTGGTGAGCAAGATCGAAATCTCGGATGATCCGAACGTCGCCTTCAAGGACGCTAACTACGCCTTGCTGGTGGGCGCAAAACCGCGCGGCCCGGGCATGGAGCGCGCAGATTTGTTGGCCGCTAATGGCGGTATTTTTAAAGTTCAGGGCAAGGCGATCAACGCTCACGCGAGCCGGGACATCAAAGTTCTGGTCGTCGGCAATCCGGCCAACACCAATGCCTGGACCTGCATGGTGTCGGCGCCAGATATCAATCCGCGCCAGTTCACGGCGATGACCCGCCTGGACCATAACCGCGCAGTCGCGCAGTTAGCTGCCAAAACTCACAGTACAGTAGCCGAAATTAAGAAAGTGACTATCTGGGGCAATCATTCCACCACCCAGTATCCGGATCTGAGTCAAGCGCTGGTCAAGAGTAAACCCGCGCTATCGTGCGTAGACCGCGCGTGGTACGAAAATGACTACATCCCAAGGGTCGCGAAGCGTGGCGCCGAAATCATCGAGGCGCGCGGCGCTTCGAGCGCAGCGTCGGCAGCCAATGCGGCGCTTGAGCATATGCGGGACTGGGCACTTGGCACCGCGGCAGACGACTGGACCAGCATGGGAATTCCGAGCGATGGCAGTTACGGTATCGAAAAGGGTCTGATGTATTCTTTCCCAGTGCGTTGCAGCGGCGCTGACTACGCCATTGTGCAGGGCTTGGCGGTGGATGAATTCAGCCGTGCGCGTATGCAGGCGACGGAAAACGAGCTCAAAGATGAGCGCGCAGCGATCCAGCAATTGGTTGGTTAGGCGACGCTCGATTGCCACTTCGTAGCAACCTGGGCGACAATCTCATGCGCTGAAGCCGGGCCTGCAATTTTGCCGCGAGAGGCGTGCTTGCAGGACTGTGTCGCTTCAGGGGAGCTTTGGACTAGCGAGTAGTAAACGTCAGCTGATTCCGATGATCGACGCTCAAGGCTTTCGTGCAAATGTCGGAATCATCCTCTTGAATGACCGGGGCCAGGTCTTTTGGGGGCGTCGCATTGGCATGTCCGCCTGGCAGTTCCCACAAGGTGGCGTGAATCCCCGTGAGAGTTTGGAAGAAGCGATGTTCCGCGAACTCCGGGAGGAAGTTGGGCTGGAACCGCACCACGTGGAAGTGATTGGCTGCACGCGGCGCTGGCTGCGCTACCGACTTCCTCGCCGTTACATTCGCCATGATCAGAAACCATTGTGCATAGGCCAGAAGCAGCGCTGGTATGTGCTACGCCTGACGGCCGAAGACGCCTCGGTGGATTTGATGACGGATGCGGACCCTGAATTTGATCAGTGGCGGTGGGTTGATTACTGGGATCCGTTGCAGGAGGTGGTCGCCTTCAAGCGCGGCGTCTACCATCAGGCATTGCATGAACTTGCGCCGCTCATCGAGCAACGCGGCGTGATCGCGCTGGCGCCTCGCCCAGGCGCTTAATTACCGCTTTTTCTAATTGCCAATTCGGGGATAAGCGTGCGCGCGGCACGCGACTGTGCATGGTGTACGAAATGCTCGCCGAAGCCGGGCTCGAAACCGTAGCCGTCGATCATGGCGCGCAGCTCATTGCTGGTGTTTTGACAGGCGGCCAGCGCACGGTCAGCCGATTGGCGAATGTCGGCAAACTTATCGACATTCGCCATCCCTTCACGATAAACGCAGCTGTTGTATTCGCCCACCATTTTCATCATTGACATCCGTTCGTCGACACTCATGTCCCCAGGCGAGCGATAGGGTTGCCCACCTTCGATGGCGAGCGTCAGTTCACTCATTGCCAGGCAACTCAAGACCACCAGACACACGGCGCGGGCGTTGCGAAAGGGGGTGTGGCGCGCGGCAATTTTTCGAGTTCGAGGCATGTGATTCACTCCGGCGCAAAACTCGCGCGCTTGATCTGCCAAGTCTGCGCGCGACCACCGACTTTGTCACAGCCGAGTTTCTGTGGTCCATCGGCGGTGGTGATCGAGCCGTCCATTAAGCCTTGCGGACGCCCAATGAACAGACGGAGCAAACGGTAGCGGATGGACTTGGTCGGATGGGTATTGCGGAGCACCACCAACTTACCCCCCTCGCTCAAATTGTGGCATCTGCCATCGGGCACGGTTTCCACGAGCAGGTAACTCGTCGTGTCCTTGGCGGTTTCGCCAGCGGCGGCCTGGGCCAACGCGAAGCCGAGCGTCGCCAGAAGTAAGGCGGTGAGAGGCCATTGTGGCGCACCCCGACGGTTGCTCGTCGTGCGCGCAAAGTTATTCACAGAATCTGTGGACAAGGTTGTGGGCGAAGTCTGGGGAGCACTCATTCGTAGCGATTTAAATGCGGCGACGGGTTAAATTGAATACATTTTAGCCAGTTGAGCAAAGCAAATGATGATCAACAGGTTACCTCATGAAGTTGATGTCGTGAAAGGGAAATCGCGGCAACTTGGCCGATTCGCAGAAGATTTTTCTTACCCGGTGTGTAAAACCTAGGCACCGCGGCACTTGGCAGAGGCCTATCTCTCGTCCCGCGGCGGAAAGATCGCGCGTAACGACGGAGGCTAAGCTTCCTCACCGCAAGCGCTGTCACCACCGCGGCCGTCGTGGCGAGCGAGTGCGCAGCAATCCGCTTGAACAGAGGCTCTATCGCACTCTAAACGCGATCCTGCTCAGAATTAAATGTTTTGTAGTCTAGGGAGTTGATGGATAATCATCACAGAAAACTTTAGCCACTCCATGTAACTGCTGGAAAGAATGCCTATCACCAAGCGAGTCGCGCCGCGAAAAAGGTGGCTATTGGTGGGCCTGATCAGCCTCGTGGCGCTTGTTTCGGGATGCACCTTACTAAGTCCGCGCCCCTCGGCGGTGGTGGAATCCGCGCCGGCGACGCGATTGCAGTCAGCGGCGCAGCCGGCCTCTGGCCTCGATACCCTCGGCTTAGTCGCTTACGCTGCCAGCATGCAAGGCAAACCCTATCGTGTAGCTGGGGATACGCCGGCCGGCGGTTTTGATTGCAGCGGCTTGGTGCAGCACGTTTTTGGTCAGTTTGATCTTGCGCTACCACGCAGCACGGCAACGATGGCCGCAGTACTGCCTGCGATCCCGCTCACCGACATTCAGGCCGCCGATCTCTTGTTCTTCAATACCCAAGGTGCACCGTATTCACATGTCGGCATTTATCTGGGTGACGGAAGGTTTGTGCATGCCCCAAGTCCAAAGACCGGTCGGGTAATTATCTCCAAGATAGCGAACGCCTACTGGCATGAGCGGGTGACCGGTGCCCGCCGACCGCAACCAATGCCGCTGGCCTACCAGGCACCGGAAGCGACTGTTTCGTCACCGCATCAGTGAGTTGCATGAGGTCGAGTCGCGCAGCGCCGGCTTTTAGGACTCGCGACGCAATCCCGCCGTGGGATTCCGTGTTGCAAACCTCTCCAACATGGGTCACCATCCTGGCCAATGATTGCAATGCAGCAAAATTAGCCACGGACCAAGCGGAGAAACCCACATGGATTTTCAAATTGACAACGCGACCGACAATATCGAGGCCAACGGCCCTTCTGAAACCGGCAACCCGACCGGCCGGATCACTCCAGCACGCCAGACGGTACTGCAGATTCTGAAGGGGACGCAGCTGGCCTTGACTCACCACGAAATTGAACAAACGGCGAAGGCGCAAGGGGTGCAATTCGATCGCGTCACGCTGTACCGCGCGCTGGAATGGTTGGTCAGCAAAGAACTCGCGAACAAAGTGGCAGCGGAAGACCGTATCTGGCGTTTTAGTGCCGCGCGGGGTGGCAGTCTCGAGCAGGCCTATTTCCATTGCACCACGTGCGGCGAAGTGACCTGCCTGGAGGCTTCCGGCGTGTCGGTGCCGGCCCTGCCTGCCGGCTTCCGAGTGAAGCGCAGCGAGGTGATGTTACGCGGTAAATGCGCGCGCCCAACCTGCGCACACTAGTTTTCCAGTCAGACAGGCTGTCTCTAGCAGCCTGTCTGACTTAGGAGGAATCTGCTGCGGCACTGGGACAGCGGTCCATATTCGCGCGCATGTTCGTTAAATAGAACCACTATTCGCCTCACACGCGCGCCAATCTGGCCTCGCTCGCCCATCTCCCAACGCCTCGCGACGATTCCCCAAGTCCGACGGGCTGCTAGCGCAATGCCAGGGTGATTTCACGGTGGTAATGCGCTAGTGCCGGCTCGTTGCGCCCAAAGACGGTGTGCGTTTGGGCCGCACTGACGAATCCTCGCTGAATTCCCTCCCCAACCGGGAAGTCCTCGTTTTCTACCACATGCAGGACAAGTTCGAGATTACGGTCCCAGTGCCGGCGTGCTTTCTCGGTGAGCGCCGGTTCGGGCGAGTAGAGTGTGACTCTGAAGTGTGATTCGTCCGGTGTAGTCCCCGGAAAAATCTGCCACAGCTCGATCTGTTCGCCCTGCCAAACCAGCACCGTGCCCGGGAACAGCACATAGATCACCACAATGTGCGGCAGCAGTTTCCACTCAGCCTCGCGGTGTTGCGGCAGGTTCGCGATCGACTTACGCGGTGACACCAACCGAAAGTGCTTGCCATAGGCATCGAAGGTGGCGAGGTTGTGATGGAAGATTGAAGAAATGGAATCCCGATGCAGCACCCCGAAGTGGTAGGACTCCAAAAAGGTATCGACCACGAGCTTCCAGTTCATTTTGCGCGTGATGTCGCGTGACGCGTAGTGCTTGAATCCCGCTAAACCATAACTGGCGAGCTCGGCGTCGAGGTTGCCCAGCCAGTGCTCGATCACAAAGTCTCGTCCGGGTGTCGGACACACCCACAACAGGCCATGGCGCTCGACCGCAGGCAGCGCAGTCAAGCCAAAATCTGCGCGTGGTAACGCCGCAAATGAGGCTTCGTCTGGACGACTGACCAACCCGCCATCGAGCCCATACACCCAGGCGTGATACGGACACGTGAAGCCGCGGGCTTCGCCGCAATCTTTAGCGACGCGCGCCCCGCGATGACGGCACACGTTAAGAAAGGCCTTAAATTCACCGTGCGAATCACGTAGTAACAAGATCGGGACCCCCGCCAGATCGTGGGTACGATAAGTACCCGGTGCCGGCAAGTCGTCACTCAATCCCATACACAAAGGTTGTTCGCGAAAGAAGACCTGTTGTTCGCGTGCCGCGATTTGAGGACTGGTGTATTCGGCTACGGCTTGGGCATAAGGTGCGTCACACAGCGCGGTCGCTGCCGTGTCGATGAAATTGAGCAGTCGCTTGGCGACGACGATTTGTTCGGCATGTTGCATGATCTACTTCGCCCTTGAGTCAATTTACGGCGGTGGCTTGCACGGCCCTGAGCCACACGCGATTATCGTGAAAGGCTGCGCCTCCCACGGGCCCCGTGGGATCCGCGCCGGTCAGGGCATTAATGCCCAGTCCGCCGGGAAAGGCCCGATTTGGCCAGAGGCTTTCACAAATCACCACCCCCCGTTGAACACCTTCGAATATTTCGCTGACCAACTCAACTTCGCCGCGCAGATTACCCACGCGGAGCGGTGCACCGTCGCCTAAATTTAGCGCGAGCGCATCAGCGGGATGAATCAACAAGGTGGGCTTGCGCTCGCGGCGTTGCGAAGTAGGCGTTTCAGTGAACGTGGAGTTTAGGAAATGGCGCGCGGGCGCGGTCACGAGGCGGAAGGGCATTTCGGCGCTGCTCTCTTCAATCACCGCGTGGTGATCGGGCAGGCGCGGCATCGGCAGCGTCGGCTCGGCGCCGAATCCGTGCGGCGTTAATGCATTCCATTCTGGCGCGAAATGAAATTTTTTATCAGCATGCGCGAAGCCTTCGAGATAGTGCGCAGTCGCGAAATCGGGCTGACAATCGAGCCACCGTTCACGCTCAAGCCGCGCAAGATCGCCCCAGCCGGATTTCTGCAGTGTCCAATCGATAATCTCGCGCGAACTCATGCTAAAGCCGGGGTGCTGTGCGCCCAGGCGGCGTGCCAGCTCGCAGATCACGAAGTGATTACTGCGGCA
>JANOVQ010000020.1:0-4393 GCA_031417495.1 Pseudomonadota bacterium
GCACCTCGCGCTCGATCTTGTCGCACCGGAGAGTGGCGAAGTCACCTTAGGCGGGGTCCTCGCACGCCTGCCGGGCGCACGAAAAAATCTTGCCTATCTGCCGGAACGTTTAGTGCCGCCGCATTATCTCACCGGCGCGGAGCTGTTAAGCACGCTGTTGCGCCAACACGGCGTCGACTACGACCCGCCCGCCGTAGTCGCGGAATGTGCGCAACTCGACTTCGATCCCGCCGCCTTGCAACGCCGCGCACGCACCTACTCGAAAGGCATGACCCAAAAACTTGGCCTGATCGCCTGCTTGCTCGCGCGTTGCGAATTTTTAATTCTGGATGAGCCGATGAGCGGCCTCGATCCCCTGGCCCATCGCCTGTGCTGCGCACGCCTGCGCGCTGCACAGGCCGCAGGAATCACGCTCTTGTTCAGTTCGCACGCCCTCTCTGACGTGGCCCAGTTGGCCGACCATGTTGTGGTGTTGCATGGCGGGCGGGTCGCTTTCGATGATCCGCTCGCCGTACTGCGCGCGCGCGATCCCGCACAGAACCTTGAGCAAGCCTTCTTGCAGGTGATCACTCCCTCAAGTTCAGCGATCTCTGAGCCGCTAAGCGGCTCTTATGGTTGAACTCCACCCAGAATTTTCCCGCGCCTTGCTTGATGCACTGCCTGGTGGCATCGCCTTCGTGGATCGCCACGATTACCTCCAATGGGTGAGTGGCGAGTTCGCCGCCTTACTCGGTACCGACCCGCGTCATCTGATTGGTGGTCCCGCCAGCAGCTTGCCGTTTCCGCTTCGCGAAAGTGCGCACCAAGGCGAGCAGTTCGCGCTGGTTGGAGAGTTCTTAGTCGTGGAACGAACGCTCACGCGCGAGCCGATGGTTGGTCGCTTGTTGCAAATCTTTGCGCGCAAACCGGTCCAGGCCGCCTTGCCCGCCGCGGCCCGCCTGCTTGGGCCCGAGATGCCGGTGCCAACCGGCTTGCTAACGCGCGCGATCGGTCTGCAACGGCTGGCGCTCGAAATTTCGCGCAGTCGACGTTACGAAAATCCCCTTTCGTGTTTAGTTGGACGCGCCAATGGGGTGACTGAGACCGCGACCTTGCAGGGTCTGACGACACTCACCAGTTTGCTGCAGGAACAACTGCGCTGGGTTGATGTGCTGGTCCAATGGGCAGCTGATCGAGTCCTGATACTCTTGCCTGAGTCCGGCGCCGAAGCGACTTACCGGCTACAGCGCAAACTGGCGCAGGCGATTAATGCCTGCTGGCCCATGGAGGTGACCGATGTGCGGGTGTATTGGGGCAGCGCCACTTGGCGGCGCGGCGACGACGCCGTGCGTCTGGTGGGCCGCGCCGAGGCCGCGAGCCTTGCGCATAGTCCGCGTTGGTCCGGCGCATACAGCCGCCCCGACCCGTAAGGACGTGAGTCACATCAGGGCGCTTCGATAAGCTCGAAGTCGTGGGAGATCGCGGCAGTCTTGCCGAGCATGATCGAGGCCGAACAATATTTTTCCGCCGAGAGTTGGATCGCCCGCGCGACGGCACTGGCCTTGAGGCCGCGCCCGGTGACTTTGTAATGCACGTGGATACGCGTGAACACCTGCGGTTCTGCGCTCGCGCGCTCAGCGTTCAACTCAGCCTCGCAGTCCACCAGATCGTGACGGCCCTTGGTGAGAATCGAGACCACATCGAAGGCGCTGCAGGCGCCCATCCCAATCAGGACTAATTCCATTGGCCGAATGCCGATGTTGCGCCCGCCGGCCGCTGGGGGACCATCGAGCACCACCGCGTGGCCGGATTCGCTCTCGCCGACAAAGGACACTCCGTCGAGCCACTTAATTGTCGCTTTCATCGAAAAGATCCCTTGAAAAGCCTGTTTACGCGGCCCGTACTTTACTAGTCATCCAGATCAAAGACGAATAAAATTCGCATGTTACGGTGGTTTTATATAAACCAATATTATAAAGTTCACGAAAGTTGTAGGACGGGAGATTGCGTATGGCAACGACCTTAGGCGGTGGCATGGGGAAAATCACCTTCGCGCCAATCAAGCCCCCGCATACCGACGATGCGATTCAACGCTTTCTTGAACATTGCCATCGCAAGAACTTCCCCGCCAAGAGCACCATCATCCGCCAGGGCGATCCCTCGCACGATCTTTTCTACGTGATGAAAGGTTCCGTGACCGTCATGCTGGAGGATGATGAAGGCCGCGAACTGGTGCTCGCCTACCTCAATCCTGGCGATTTCTTTGGTGAAATTGGCCTCTTCAACGAACACACCAACCGCAGCGCGCTGGTACGAGCGAAGAACGCCTGCGAAATTGCCCAGATCGGATACGAAAAACTCAAGAGCATTCCGGCGGTCTTCCCCGATCTCCTGTTTGCGATTGCCTCCCAGCTCGCGACCCGTCTGCGGCGGATGAATCGCAAGGTGGGGGATCTCGCCTTTATGGACGTCTCCGGCCGGGTCGCGCGCTCCCTGCTCGACCTCTGCAAGGAGCCCGATGCAATGACTCACCCGGACGGCATGCAGATCCGCATCACTCGTCAGGAACTCGGCAGAATTGTGGGCTGCTCGCGGGAAATGGTCGGGAGAGTCTTAAAGAGCCTCGAAGAACAGCACCTGTTGAGCGTCAGCGGCAAGACCATCGTCGTCTTCGGCGTACGCTAAGCTACCGTTCCGTTGAATTCCACGGCCGTTTCCCGGACAATCGCGCGCCTCGATCACACGGGCTGACGGCAATCCGGTTCCCCGCAACGAGGGCACCACGCGACGTGCGCAGCGTCGCGACCCAATCGCGCCACCCGGGCCAGTCATTCGTTCCACCCCATGGAACCTTGGCGGCAGTCACGCGTTACAAAGATGGCTACGTAGCTCAGCTGGTTAGAGCGCGGCACTCATAATGCTGAGGTCGGTGGTTCGAGTCCACCCGTAGCCACCAATTTAGTCGTTGATTCTGCAGCAGAATCTCTCATCTCGCTCAGGCCATCCGCTTACGCAGTACAACCAGTGCGGGACTTTTGCGGGACCCATTCCCGCAAACTCGATTCGCAGCTTCCAATAACTCTTCCAATTCAGGTCCCGAGTAGTGCGTGGTGATGTCACCGGATTTATGTCCGAGTAACACTTTTCGCGTCTCCAATGGAACGCCGGCAGCGCGTAATCGGCGACCGAAGGTGTGCTTCAAATCATGAATCCGCACCCGCTTTAAACCGACCTTTTCGCGCGCCCGCTTCCAAGCCCCGTTGTACATCTTCGTGACCGGGTTGCCCCGGTAGGTGAAGACATGCGTTGGATGCTTGCCCCGCTCACCTTCCACTACCGATCTCGCGATCGTGTTTAACACCACCAGGCGATCCTCGCCATTCTTTACCCGCTCACGCGGGATGATGAATACCGAGGTCGACAGCTCCGGCACCTTCACTTCCCAGTCCCATCGAAGCTTGCAAACCTCCTGTTCGCGGCAACCCGTATTGACCTTGAACAACACCATCCTGGTGAGATGCGGCGGCAAACGTTGGAACAGTGCCGTCTGCTCGTCCCAGGAGATGGGGTACGGTTCATACCGATCCCCCCAGTCCACGAACTGCAGCATTGGCGTGGTTTCCAGCCACGTCATGCCCGCTTCGTCTCGCCATAGTCGCGCCGCCAGGTTCAGGATACGTCGCACGACCGCGAAACTTCGATTCACCGTCGCGCTCTTCACCCCATCTGCACGCCGGGCTGCGATATACGGCGCAAGCGTTCCCATATGAACTTGTCGCAAACGCAGATCACCGATGAACCGATCCAGAATCGCGAGATCCTGGGCGTCACGCGCGAGACTGCGTTTGCACGTTTCATTGAGATACTTCGTCGCCGCTTCCCGGAACGTGCGGTCTGGACGCACGCCATAGACCACTTGCTGGCGTATCGACTCGGTAATCCGCGCTAGGAAGCGCTCGGCTTCTTCCGCGTCGCCCGTGCCAGTGCTCTCGCAAAGGCGCCGGCCGAAGACAACCTTGTCGACGTGCCAAATTCCCTGTCTCTTGTAGAGGCCAGGGATCCGTTTTCGTCCCATGTCAATTCTCCTTTGAGTTGACCGGGACGTCCGTTGCGGGACTTATGGTGGTCGACCCAGGCATCCAGTTCAAGACGGTCGAACGCAATTCCCTGCCGACCGATCGGGATTTCAGTGAGGTGAGGGCGGACTTCGGCGTTGAAGCGGTTGCGATCCATACCGAGGTAGCGGGGGGCATCGCGGAATCGGAGGAGCCGTGGGGCAATGGGTACCGACCTCACTGGTTTCTGGTCTATGACCATTCCGATCTCAGCGCCCAAGGTAAACGGCCGTGATGGCTTCCCGTTCATGCCCAAGTTTGTGGCTGACGCTAAGTCGCGCCTCGATGTCGTGGGCGCG
>JANOVQ010000021.1:0-5081 GCA_031417495.1 Pseudomonadota bacterium
CGCGGCTGCCTGGCACCTGCTTTCGAATGGGTAACCAAATCATGACTGCACCGAGCTGTGTGGAGACCCCCACCTTGACCTCGCAACGTGCCGAGTTTGGCGCGCATGTTTATTCTTCGCTCGCAGACGCGATAACGACCCTGCGTCAGCGGCAGGCGCGTCTACGGGGCGGACGCACCACCACGCTCTCCGGGGTGACGGTGCCCGCGATTCTTAAGGGACATGAACCAGTAGGTGTGATGTTCAGACAGGTGGGTTCCGCCAACTATGAAATCCGACGGGTGATTCGGCTGGCTGCCCAGCACAATCTGCCGTTGGTGATCTTTGAATACCACGCGGATCGCTTTCTGACCCGCAATCGCGACAAGTATGCCCTCGCCCGACCAGGTTTCTACGCGGGGCTGGGCCGCAATGGCGGGCGTCGGGTGGAATATGTACCGCTGTTCGATTTAGACGCCGAAAACGGCCGTCCCTTCAGTGCGATCAAAGTCGTGACCGGGGAATCGCTGATTGGCTTCCATCACCGCTTACTGGCGGATGAGTGCGCCGATTTACCCGCCGATGCGTTGTTCGATTGCTCGCACTGGTTTAAGTCCCACGGCGCCAACGCGACGGAATACTACCGCGCGTTCATCTCGCTGTTTCTGAGTCACGCGATCTTGTTCGAAACTTTTGTGCTGAACGGCAGCGAGCGCGACTTCACGCAGAACGTCTTCCTGCCCGCTTTCGATGGGCTGTGGCGTGAGACCGGGCTGAAGCCGCTGGTGGTGCCGGCGGAACGTGAAGACTGGGAGGGCGATGAATTCTGGCAGTGGTATCCGGAACGGTTACGGCGCCACCTAGGATCTTTTCGAGTTCACGACCGGGTGGCCGAAGCCGGCGGGCCTCGTTGGGCAACGCCGATGGAACGCGAAATCGCGCAGGTGGAGGCGGCTTACGCGGGTTTCAGTTTGGCGCGGAGTCGCCCACCAGGCGCACGGGTCGCGGGTTAGCGGTATCGGTTTTGATCAACGAGAGCCGCGAGCGTGCGGGGGTGCCAGCGAGTAGTTGGCGCGTTTTCTCAGGCGATTCGGGTCTACCAAAATAATATCCTTGCCCGAGCGGACAGCCGATTCTTTGCAGTTCGCCCAATTGCCCCGCTTTTTCGATGCCTTCTGCGACGACCTTAAGTCCGAGCGCGTTGGCGAGCCCCATGATTGCACGCACCAACGCCGAGCCGTCGGCCTTGTCCATGCCCTCGATGAACGAGCGATCGATCTTCAGGATATCGATCGGGAAGCGATGCACGTGGCTGAGCGAGGAATAGCCGGTCCCGAAATCATCAAGCGCGATCCGCACGCCGAGTTCTTTCAAACGCGTGAGTTGCTCAACTGCCTGCCCCACATTGTGCATTAGCACCGATTCAGTAATTTCCAGCACGATAATCGTTGGATCGAGATGGTGAGTTTCAATGGCTTCCCGCACTTCGCTCACCAAATCGGCGTGCTCCAGCTGGCGACCCGACACATTAATGGCCACGTGCCGCAAGCGATGCGGTGGGAAATCCTGCAACCATTCGGCCGCATAGCGGCAGGTTTCGAAGAGCACTTCACGCCCGAGACGTTTAATTAAGCCGGTGTCCTCGGCGATTTGAATAAAGGTGTTCGGGAACAGAATTCCGCGCCCCGGGTGATGCCAGCGGATCAGTGCCTCGAAACCAACGATTTCAGAGTTCGTGAGGTCAATGATCGGCTGGAAGTACGGCACGAAGTCGCCGCGTTCCAACGATGTGGCCATTTCTGCCTCAAGGTCAACCGTCTGCAGCAGATTGGCATACATCGCTGGCTGGTACATCTCGTAGCAATTCTTGCCCTGGGCCTTGGCGCGGTACATGGCGAGATCCGCGTTGCGCATGAATTCCGCAGGGGTCATCCCGTTTTCGCCTTGCGCGATGCCGAGGCTCGCCGACAGTTTTAGTTGGCGACCGTTCAATTCGAACGGCGTGGAGAGCAACTCAATCAAGCGTTCGGCGAGTCCCTTGATATAGGCATCGGAGGACTCGTCCGCCACCAACACCGCGAATTCGTCACCGCCCAAACGGGCGACGATATCTGAGCTGCGGGTCGCGCGAATTAAGCGTTGTGCAGCCATCGCGAGGATTTTGTCGCCGGCTTCGTGGCCCAGGGTGTCGTTAATTTTCTTGAAGTTATCGAGATCGACAAAAATCAGCACCGGTACGACTTTGCCACGCGCAGTGCGCGTTAACGCCAGCCCTAATTGCTCATTGAAGAGGTTGCGGTTGGCGAGCAGGGTGAGCGTGTCAGTGAAGGCGAGTTGTTTAAGTTCTTCCTCCAGCCGACGTCGCTCGGTGATGTCGCGCAGGTTCAGCACCAGGCCCTTGACGTTGCTGTCATCCAATAGGTTAGAACCAAGCACTTCCACATGCCGGACTTGCCCATCAGCGCTGCGGAGTCGCCATTCGACGGGGCCGGTTAGCGCCGGATCTTCGCTCAGGTCGCGACAAAACTGGCGCGCGTCTGCCGCGTCTTTGGCGTCCGTGAGATCGGTGAGTAATTTGCCCATGCCCTCGTCGGGGTCCATGCCGAGGACCCGCAGCATCGAGGGCGTCGCAAAGGTGATGCGGCAGTCATTTTCGAGGACGAGCACAATATCGGAGGAATTCTTTACCAGCGATTTATAGCGCGCCTCGGTGACCAAGGTGGCTTTGGCCGCGGACAATTCGGCGTTTTCCCGCGTCGCGAGAATCTGGCGCGCGATCACCAGGCCGGTGGTCGAAACCGCAATCAAAGTCAAAATGCCATTGGCTGAGGTCCATTGATCACGAATTTCCCACACCAGGAGTGCGTACACCGCCACCGCTGAAAAATACGGCAGCGACTGGAATTGATACGACTGATCGCGGATGACTTGCGAGACCATCCGGCGTTGCAATAAGCGGTAGAGCGCAGCGCTCGCAACCAACGCATATGACGCTTGAAAAAACACGTCCGCGAGGCCGCCGCTCGAGTATTCATTTTCCAGTGCCGGAATCAGAAAAATCAGATCCCCCGACAACATCGCGACATAGCTCGCCGCCAGCAGCCACAGGGCCAAGCCCGAGCCTGAATGATGGCGTTTCAGTAACGCGGATAACACCGCGATGAGTAACATGACATCCGTAATCGGATAGGCCGCGCTGACGAATATTCCCGCGACCCCAACGCTGGTATCGATTTCCACAAAGCGCAGGCCCAGGTACCACATGATGCCGACCGCGCTCAGCGCCGCACAGCAACAGTCGAGCAGGAATTTTTTGCGGTCGCGCGCGCTAGGCAGACGTTCGGTCAGGCGACTTAATCCGAAAATCGCCAGTGGGTAGAAGGCCAGGAAAAAAACATCGGCGATGGACGGGAAGGGATCAATTTCCAGAATCCCTTCGTAGACGTTCCAAATGCAATTGCCGCACCAGTAAATCAGGTAGCCCACGCTGAGTGCCTGCCAGCCCCGGCGCGTGGTCGGGGTGGTCGCCGGATCGCCAGCGGCGCGCCAGCAGAGGTAGCACAGGATCGGGCCGACTGGCAGATCGTAGTACAGCCCAAAGATTTTCTTGGCGAGCGGACCACCCCAACCGACCAAGGTCCATAGCGTACACACGAACAGCCACAGCAGCAGGCTGCTGGCGAGCCAAAAGGCCGGTTCCCGCGCCCACCGCCGGAAGGTTCGCAGCCGCGCACGGGCCGCCCGGCGGCGACTTGCGGCAGCAGTAAGCGACGCAGCTTCCACGGGGATTGTCCGGCGCGACCTAGGTTTCGACCATCGTGAGTTTCTCGACCATGAGCTGACCTCCAGTTGGCGGCCGATTTCCCGAAATCCTTAGACGCTTTACTGTGGCCAGCGGGCTTTCCCGTGCGTGGGTCAAGTCGGTAGCGGGAACTCCTGCAACAGATGCGCATACTCTGGTTCCAGATCAATCTCCAGCGCCCCGAGCACCCGTACTACCCCGCAATACAAGGCAATCGCGATGATGAGATCGACGATGCGTTCCTCATCGAGCTCTGCCCGCAGCAGGGCGAAAGTTTCGTCTGCGAGCTTCGGTTGGGCCGCGAGTTCACGGGCCGCACGGAGCACTGCACGGTCGAAGACCGGTAAGTCGGTAGGTTGGCCGGCAGTTTCCCGCGCAATGGCCCGCAGATCGTCATCGGTGACGCCGAAGCCCCGTCCAATTTCAATGTGATGGGCATATTCGTACGGCGCGCGGGCCACATAGCCCACTTGCAGAATCGCCATTTCGCGCAGGCGAGGATCGAGCTTGCTGTGATGGCGCACGTAAAAGGCGGGCACTCGCAAACTGCGCGCCCCGTCCGGACTGTGCGCGAGCGCGCGATAGAGGTTCATCTTGCGCGCGAGTAATTCGCGGTCCGCAGGCGCGAGATCCGCCTCCGCGAGATAACGTAGACGTGCCATGAGCGCCTCCGCAAAGATGTAGCGGCATCATAACTGCGCGGGGACCGCAGGTCTTGCGGGGTTCAGCCTCGGCCTGCGTGGCAGGCGCACGCACAACCTGCCTGCGAGTCGTTACAATCCAGCCTCTCCTAGCCAAGATTACGCCATGAATTCCAATGGGCTCCACAAATTTCTGTTCGATGGCCTGGCGGTACGCGGCGCGCTCGTGCGCGTCACGCAGGGCTGGCGCGAAGCGCTTGGACGGCGTGCGGTCTTGGGTCCATTCCCGCCACCGGTGCGCGCGTTGATAGGCGAGATGACGGCCGCGGGACTTCTGATGCAAGCAAGCATCAAATTTGACGGCGCGCTGATTTTGCAAATCCACGGCGACGGGCCGGTCAAGCTGGCGGTCGCGGAAGTGAAGTCCGATCTCAGTTTCCGCACCACGGCGAAGGTGGTTGCCGAGGTGGCCGCTGAGGCGCGTCTCGCGGCGCTCACCAATGTGCATGGCGCGGGGCGCTGTGCGATCACTCTCGATCCGCGAACGCGTCCGCCTGGTACCCAGCCCTACCAGGGCGTCGTCTCATTGCATGACAATCACCGCGCACCGCTCGCCGACTTCGCTGAAGTCATCGAGCACTACATGCTGCAATCGGAGC
>JANOVQ010000022.1:0-4859 GCA_031417495.1 Pseudomonadota bacterium
CCACGCGACTGATACGGTAGTGCAGTGATGAGCGATTTAGAGACCTCCGCCGGCGCTGACTTGTATGCCGAGCTCGTTGAGCAGGGAGCCGGTGATGACGGTGCAAACGACTGGAATGCGGCGCTCGCGGGGCAGCGCGCCACGGTGACGGCCAGGGACAGCACGAGCAATGTGGCACCAGTCGTGTTTGAAACGTTGCACAGCGCTGGGACTCCCGGCGGCGGCGCCGATCTGGATAGCATTCTCGACATTCCGATCACGTTATCGGTCGAGATTGGCAAGAGTCGGTTGAGTATCCGTAATCTCTTACAACTCAACCAAGGCTCGGTGGTGGAACTCGATCGCATGGCGGGTGAAGCGCTGGATGTGCTGATCAACGGGATGTTGGTGGCCCACGGTGAAGTCGTCGTGGTTAACGAGAAACTCGGCATTCGGTTGACGGACGTGGTGAGTGCGCAGGAGCGCGTAAGGAAGCTGACCTAGCAACCTTAGACTGCCCGCCCGATCTGCAGTCGGCAGGCCTGGCCGCTGCGCAAAATTAATCAGCATCTCGCGCGAGGACTGTCGACCAAATGACGGCCAAATTACCCTCTAAAATTGCGCTCCAAGGCTTGTTGGGCCTGGTGACTTGCGACGCCGCCGCCTCCGAGGTGTTGAGCGCCGGTCGTATCAGTCAAACTTTGGGCGTGTTGGCGGCGATTGTCGCCAGTATTTTCGCGCTCGCCTACCTGCTGCGCAGGGTCCCGGGAATCGCGCCACGCGCGGGTGGCGCACTCAAGCTGGTCGACGCGCTTTCGATTGGCACGCGCGAGCGAATTCTATTGCTTGAGGTTGATGGTGAACGTCTGGTAGTCGCGGTGGCGCCAGGGCGGATTGAACGCCTGCACGTGGTGCCGCGCAGTCCGCCGCCAACAGCGACTTCCTTTGTCACAACGCTCGCCACTGCCGAGACTGTTCCGGCGGTGCCGCGATGACCCGCGCAAGCCTGCTGCGCCTTACGCGCGGCGCGTTCACCTTGATGGGCCTGCTCGTCCCGTGCCTCGCCTTAGCGCAGGGCGGCTTCGAGGCACTGTCGATCACCACCAACGCCAATGGCACGCAGACTTATAGTCTGACCTTGCAGATTCTGATCCTGATGACGGCACTCACTTTGCTGCCGTCACTGGTGCTGGCCATGACCTCGTTCACGCGCATCATCATCGTGCTTGCGATTCTGCGCCAAGCGCTGGGCACGGCGCAGACGCCCTCGAGTCAAGTGCTAGTGGCCTTAGCGTTGTTCATGACCGCCTTCATCATGACGCCGGTGATGGATACGGTGTATCGCGAAGCGATCACGCCGTATTTGGAAGATAACCTTGATCTCACCACGGCCGCCGCGCGCGCCCAGGTGCCGCTGCGCGAATTCATGCTGGCACAAACGCGTGAATCCGATTTGAAACTTTTCGCAGAGCTTGCGCAGCGCAGCGATATCGCGAGCCCCGACGCGACGCCCTTCACGTTGCTGGTGCCCGCCTTTGTCACCAGCGAACTTAAGACTGGCTTCCAGATCGGATTTCTCATCTTTATTCCCTTTCTGGTGATCGACCTGGTGGTCGCGAGCCTGCTGATGTCGATGGGCATGATGATGCTCTCGCCGCTAGTGATCTCGCTACCGTTCAAAATCATGTTGTTCGTGCTGGTGGATGGCTGGGCCCTGGTGATCGGCAGCCTGGCCCAGAGTTTTTATGTTTAAGCCGTGGTTAACTCGGAGGGGCGCATATGGGTCCAGAACTGGTCATGGAGATTGGGCGCCACGCGCTCGAAGTCACCTTGATTTTGATGGCGGTCACCTTGCTGCCCGCGCTCGCGGTGGGCTTGTTGGTGAGCGTGTTTCAAGCCGCCACGCAGATCAACGAAGCGACCTTGAGTTTCGTGCCGAAGTTGCTGGTAACCGCTCTCACCTTGGTGATCGGCGGCCCCTATCTGTTGGCAGTGATGAGCGACTATTTGCGGCAGATATTCAGCGCAATTCCGGCGCTCGCACAATAAAGATCCGCGCACCGGCAAGCCCAGGCGCTAGCTTGACTGCCAATGGTGCTTGAGCTCTCCGAGACAGTAGTGTCCGCCGCGCTCCGCGCGTGGTGGTGGCCGTTCCTGCGAATCTCAGGTTTCATTCTGACGGCGCCAATTATCGGCACACGAGCCCTGCCGCGCCGCATCCGCATGCTGCTGACCCTGGCCTTGACCGGCGTGCTTGCGCCGCTCATCAAACTCGATGCCGCAGTCGAGAAAATCGAGACCCTGAGCGCGGCAGGTTTGTTGCTGGTGGTGCAACAGGTCTCAATTGGGGTTGCGCTGGGGTTAGTGCTGCGCATGATTTTCGTGGTCTTCGAATTCGCCGGCCAGGTGATCGCACAACAAATGGGACTGGGGTTCGCGGCGATGGTGGATCCGCAATCGGGCACGCAGGTGCCAGTCGTCGGCCAGTTCTATGTGGTGCTCGCCACTTTGCTTTTTTTTGCCACCAACGCGCATCTGCAAATGATTCAACTCATCGCGGACAGCTTCACGTTGCTGCCAGTCGGGGCCAGCATTGGTCGCGACATGCTAGCTGGGGTGATGCATTGGAGCGGCGACTTACTGGTGCTTGCCGTGATGTTGATGTTGCCTGTGATCATCGCGCTGCTCGTGGTAAATCTGGTGTTTGCGGTGATGACGCGCTCCGCCCCGCAGCTCAATATCTTTGCCATTGGTTTCCCGATCACGCTCCTGTTCGGCGCACTGATGATGTTGTTGACCATCTCCGCGCTGAGTGAGGATTTTGCGAGCGCGCTCCGCGCCGGTTTCACGGCTGCTTATTCGTTGCTCAAACAGGAGTAAGCGATGTCAGCGGCAGACAGCGGTCAGGAACGCACCGAACAAGCCACTGCCAAGCGGCTTGACGAGGCCCGCTCGCGCGGGCAGGTGCCGCGTTCGCGGGAACTCACCACCATGCTGCTGTTGTTGGGCAGTGCGGGCGCGCTGTGGTCGAGCAGCGAGACGCTGACGAGTGCGCTCGGTGGCCTGATGCGCGACGCCTTCACCTTGAACCGCGCCCGGCTCTTTGAACCCAGCGTGATGCTGAATGAATTGCACGGGGCCGGGGTTCTCGTCCTTCATGCGATGACGCCACTGCTGTCGGTGACCGTAGTGACCGCGATTGGCGGCACGCTGCTGCTCGGTGGCTTGCGTTTCTCCACCGAGGCCATGGGCTTCAAATGGGATCGCCTAGATCCCCTGAAAGGCGTGGCACGTTTGTTTTCGCTGCGCAGTTTGGTGGAACTCGGCAAGGCCGTCGCGAAATTTCTGTTACTGCTGGGCTGTGGATTGGGCGTGCTCTATGCCGAGTTCGATGAAATTCAGGCCTTAAACCACTTGGATCTGGCCGCCGGTTTGGCGAGCGGGCTACGGCTGGCCTTTGGTGCCTTTGTGGCAGTTGCGGGCGGCACCGTGTTCATCGCGCTGATCGATGTGCCTTACCAATGGTGGGAGCATCAACGTGGGCTGCGCATGTCGCGCCAGGAGTTGCGCGACGAGAACAAAGAAAGTGAAGGCGCCCCAGAAGTGCGGCAGCGGGTACGTGCCATGCAGCAGCAACTGGCCAGTCGTCGCATGATGGAACAGGTGCCGAAGGCCGACGTCGTCATCACCAATCCCACGCACTTCGCTGTGGCGCTGCGTTTCGATCCCGCGACGATGGCGGCGCCACGTGTAATTGCGAAGGGTGTCGATCACGTGGCGCAGCGGATTCGGGAAGTGGCGCGCGCGAATCGCGTAATGACCCTGGAAGCGCCACCACTGGCGCGTGCGATTTACCGTTCAACCAAAATTGGTTACGAGATCCCGGCCGGCCTGTATGTGGCAGTGGCGCAGGTGCTCGCCTATGTATTCCAGCTCAAACGCGCGCTGCCGGGGACGGTCGCGCCGATTTTGCCCGAGGAATTTCCGATTCCACCTGAACTGCAAGATTGAATCAAACCCGCATGGCCACCCTCGTAAGCCCCAGTCTCAACCGTGATTTCTTGATGCGCGCGCTAACCGGCGGCATTGGCGTGCCCCTGCTGGTGCTGGTGTTGCTGTCGATGATGGTGCTGCCGCTACCGCCGCTGCTCCTCGATGTGTTTTTCACTTTCAACATCGCGCTGTCCCTGGTGGTGTTACTCGCCAGCGTGTACAGCCGGCGGCCACTCGACTTTCCGGCCTTCCCGACCGTGCTGTTGGTGGCGACCCTGCTGCGCCTGGGGCTCAATATCGCATCGACGCGCGTGATCCTGTTGCACGGCCATGCTGGTCACGACGCGGCGGGCAATGTCATTCAGGCCTTCGGCGAGTTCGTGGTAGGCGGCAACTACGCCGTGGGGTTGGTGGTGTTCGCGATCCTCCTGATCATCAATTTCGTGGTGGTAACCAAAGGCGCTGGCCGCATCTCCGAAGTTAGCGCGCGCTTTACCCTCGATGCCATGCCGGGCAAGCAGATGGCGATCGATGCGGACTTGAACGCCGGCGTCCTTACGCAAGAAGACGCGAAGAAACGCCGCGCAGAGGTGGCCCAGGAAGCTGATTTCTACGGCGCGATGGACGGTGCCAGTAAATTTGTGCGTGGCGATGCGGTGGCCGGCATTCTGATTCTCGTAATCAATATCGTGGGCGGCTTCGTGATTGGCGTGATGCAGCACGACATGGCGGCGAGCACGGCGGCCCAGGTGTTCGCGTTGTTGACGATCGGCGATGGTTTGGTGGCGCAAATCCCCGGTCTGCTGGTGGCCACGGCGTCCGCGATCATGGTCACACGAGTGTCCTCGGATGCCGATATCGGCGATCAGATCACGGCCCAACTGTTT
>JANOVQ010000023.1:0-8503 GCA_031417495.1 Pseudomonadota bacterium
ATGGTAAAACCACCATTCCATGTCGAGGTCCGCCGCAGGGTTTCTGTTCGCCAACATGAAGGCGTGCAATGCCACCTTGGACCACGGGTTGTTTCCAGATATTCCAGCCGGCACCGGCAGATTCGTGTCTCCGATCTGCACGGTCAGATCCCAACCCGCCGAAGCGTAAATGGTTTGAAAATCATTCGTGCCCGCGGATTGCGGGATGTTCACTCCGACCACGTTTTCCAACTCCAGCCTGGCGCGGCGATAGAAGTCCGACACCCAGAGCATGGTGAACTTGTCGGGCAGGAGCGTGCCGTTCTCATCATAGACGCTACCCTCAAAGCTCGGGCCGGCGTAACCGCCGGGATCGCAAAATGGTTGAAGGTGTTGAGGATACCCGCGAGCAGCGCGGTGAGCGCGATAAACCATAAGTAGGGAAAGGTGAAGCGCAACAAGGTGACGCTTAATTCAAAGCGCGCGTGATCCTCCACAAAGCCAGGGGCAAAGACTGCGATGATCACGGGCGCCGCAAGCACGCCCACGAGGGTCAGCAGAAGCAGGATCCCGGCGAGCGCGCCGGTCACGGCGTCGATCAGCGCACGGACTTCCGCTGGGGTGCGCTCGGCCTTGTAGCCACCGAGCACCGGCACGAAGGCCTGTGAGAACGCGCCCTCAGCAAATAGCCGACGGAACAGGTTCGGGATCTTGAAAGCCACAAAAAAAGCATCGGTGGCTATGGAGGCACCAAACACCGCGGCGATCACCGAATCGCGCGCCAACCCGAGGATGCGCGAAATGAGCGTCATCTGCCCGACCAATAGCGTTGAACGCAGCAGATTCTTACTCAGATTAAAGCGCCTCTCGGGTTAGGGGAACTGCGCAAAAGGCGAAGCTCGCTCAGTTAGAGCTGCCCCGCAGCGAGGGCGCACGATTATAGTCGAGCGCCACCACCAGTGGCGCGGTTTGTTCGGTTCCGGGATTGACACTCTGAGCGTAAATGCGCATATTTCGCCCCCCTCTCACCAGATTCCGACGGAGCCCAACTTGGCCAATACCGCCCAGGCAGAAAAACGTGCCAGACAATCCGAGCGGCGCCGCTTGCACAACGCCAGCCGCAAATCCCAATTTCGTACGCGTTTGAAGCAAGTCCTCAAAGCGATCGAATCCGGCGACAAAGACGCCGCCAAGGCAGCCTACGCCGCCGCCGTCCCGCTCATCGACAAAATGACCAAGACGGCGCTGGTCCATAAGAACAAGGCCTCACGCCATAAATCCCGCTTGAACACCCGTATTAAGGCGATGGCCTGAGGGTTCTGCGGGGTGTTGCGCGTCGGCGGCCTATAGGCCTTCGGCGCGACTCACCACAACACCAGGTTGTCGCGATGAATCAACTCTGGTTCACGTGCATAACCTAGGATCGCCTCCAGCTTGGCTGTCCCCTGCCCCTTAATCACGGCGACTTCCTGCGCGGTGTAATTACTGAGTCCGCGGGCGATTTCGCGACCTTCCGGATCGACACAGGCAACCAATTCCCCACGCGCGAAATCCCCTTCCGCGCGCAGCACACCTACTGGCAGCAAACTCCGCCCATGCTCGCGTAAGACACGACAAGCCCCGGCATCGAGAAAAAGCTTGCCACGCACGTGCAAGGTGCTGCCCAGCCATTGTTTGCGTGAGGCCTGTTTCGTGGGCGGCGCGGCCAGAAACGTCCCAATCGCCTCACCTTTGGCCAAATCGAGCAACACATTCGGGCGCCGCCCATTGGCGATGACGGTCGACGTCGCGGAGCGCGCCGCAAGACGCGCAGCACTCACCTTAGTGCGCATTCCACCGCGCCCCCAGGCACCGCCGTCACCCGCAATTTCCTCCAACAGAGGGTCATCAAGTTGCGCACGGCTGATGAGCTGCGCGTGGGGATCAGTTCTGGGATCGGCAGTCATCAAGCCTTCCTGATCGGTCAAGATCACGAGCAGATCGGCGTCGATCAAATTGCTTACCAAGCCGGCCAGGGTGTCGTTATCGCCGAGTTTGATTTCCTCGGTCGCGACTGTGTCGTTTTCGTTGATGACCGGTACCACGCCATACTGCATCAAAGTCCACAGGGTGCTGCGCGCATTCAGATAGCGTTCGCGATTGGCGACGTCGTCGTGAGTCAAAAGGATTTGCGCGGCGATGCAGTCGTGGTGCCTGAACGCCAGCTCCCAGACGCGCACCAGGCCCATCTGGCCGACTGCGGCTGCCGCCTGTAACTGATGCAAGGAATGCGGACGCACCTGCCAGCCGAGGCGTACGGCGCCCTCCGCCACCGCACCGGAGGTTACGATGACGACTTCGTGCCCGCTACGCTTGATGCTCGCAACCTGCGCAGCCCAATCCTCAATCGCCGTGGCGTTGAGGCCAGCGCCGTGGCTGGTGGTCAGTGCGGAGCCAATCTTGACCACCCACCGTTGCGCGTTGGCAGCCGGCGCGAACTCCGTCATGAGGATTTTACCCGTGAACTGGCGGACGCAGCGGATTCCGCCGCGTCTTGCTGTATTTCGTACAGCCGCTTCTCGAGTGCCTGGACCAATTCCTTGCACCCTTCGCCAGTCGCGCCCGATATCGCGAACAGCGGGCCCTTCCAACGGATCCGCCGCGCAAACGCCTTCCAACAGGCGGGCGCGCGTTCTTCTGGCGTCAGCGCGTCTATCTTGTTCAGCACCAGCCAGCGCTCTTTAGTGCTGAGTGCACGACTGTGTTTTTTCAATTCGCGAGTGATCGTCGCAAAATCGGTCTTCGGATCGCGCGCCGGATCGAGCAGCGAGATATCCACCATGTGCAGCAGAACCTTGGTCCGCTCTACATGCCGCAAAAACTGCAGGCCAAGTCCAGCGCCCTCGGCGGCACCTTCGATAATGCCGGGAATATCTGCCACCACAAAACTGCGCTCAGGACCGGCGGCGACCACCCCGAGCACCGGCCGCAAGGTGGTAAACGGATAGTCGGCGACTTTCGGCCGCGCGGCAGAAATGCGGCTGATCAAAGTCGATTTGCCCGCATTCGGCAGTCCCAGCAACCCCACATCGGCGAGCAATTTAAGCTCGAGCTTGAGGCGCCGGCTTTCCGCCGGCATGCCTTTGGTGATCCGGCGTGGTGCGCGGTTAGTACTGCTTTTGAAATGCGCGTTGCCGAAACCATGGAAGCCGCCTTTGCCGACCAGGATTCGCGTCGCTTCAGTGGTGAGGTCGCCTAAGATCTCCTCCGTTTCGAGATCCTTCACAATGGTGCCGATCGGCACCAGGATCTCCAGATCATCCCCTGATACGCCGATTCGATCGCGCCCCATGCCCGGTTGTCCGTTGCCGGCTTTGAAGCTCCGTCGATGGCGAAAATCGATCAGGGCATTGAGGTGCGCGGTCCCCACGACGTATACGCTCCCGCCATCACCGCCATCGCCGCCGTCCGGACCGCCATACTCAATAAATTTTTCGCGCCGAAAACTCAGGCAGCCGTCGCCACCCTTACCAGAGTGAATGGTAATGACGGCTTCGTCGGTGAATTTCATGTTGCTGGACCTTTGGCCGCGTCAAACAAAAAACCCCGTCAGGGACGGGGTTTCGCTTTAACTCATGGGTGAGACAACGAACTTAGACGGGGACGACGCTCACGTACTTGCGGCTTGCGGCACCCTTGGTGAAGAACACCACGCGCCCATCGGCCACCGCGAACGGCGTATGGTCGCGTCCGCAATCCACATTCGGTCCCGGGTGATAACGCGTGCCACGCTGACGCACGATGATGTTCCCGGACACCACTATCTCGCCGCCGAAACGCTTCACGCCGAGGCGCTTGGATTCCGAATCGCGACCGTTACGGGTACTGCCCCCAGCTTTCTTGTGTGCCATGGCGATTAACCTTTCACAATGCTCATGATTTCAACCTGCGTGAAGTTCTGCCGATGGCCCATCTGCTTGCGATGGTGTTTGCGGCGTTTGAATTTCACGATGCGAATTTTCGGTCCGCGCCCATTCGCGAGTACGGTGGCGAGCACCCTGGCGCCGACGAGTAGCGGATTTCCTACTAGCAGCTGACCGTCATCACTGATCATCAATACTTCGTTGAGTTCGACCGAATCGCCCGCGTTAACTGGCAGGGATTCGATACGCAGTTTCTGTCCTTCGGCTACGCGGTACTGCTTACCGCCGGTCTTGATGATCGCGTGCATAGTCTGGAACTCTTAAAGTAATCTGCGTGTCGGGCGAGACGGGGCCCGCGATTCTAATGGCGCGGGGTAGGGTTAATCAATAGTCTTGGTATTTATGGAGTGCCCTTGGCAAGATCGCCCCAGCGACCGGTACAGGATCAGGATAGCCCTTTGAATACAACGCTTAAACCCAGTGAAATGGAGCGGCTGCGCAGCCTGTTGGGCGCGGACATGGCGGAGGTCGATCGCCTGATTCGCAGCCGACTTTTCTCCGAAGTCGCCTTAATTAACCAGCTCGGCACCTACATCATCGCGGGCGGCGGGAAACGCTTGCGCCCTGCACTCTCGCTGTTGGCGGCCAAGGCCTCTGGCCATACGGGCACCCGCCATATCGAAGTGGCCGTCATTATCGAGTTGGTGCACACCGCAACCTTGCTGCATGACGATGTCGTGGATGCCTCGCGAATGCGGCGTGGTCGCGAAACCGCGAATTTGATCTGGGGCGATGAGGCCAGTGTGCTGGTGGGCGATTTTCTCTATTCGCGGGCGTTTCAAATGATGGTCGAACTGCAGAATCTGCGTGTTCTTGAAATTCTCGCGGATGCCACCAATGTCATCGCGGAAGGCGAAGTCATGCAATTGGCGAGCTGTCACGATCCGGACATTTCCGAGACTCGTTATCTCGATACCATTCGCTTCAAAACCGCCAAATTATTCGAAGCCGCCGCTCAGCTTGGGGTGGTGGTCGCCGACGGCAGCGCCGTACAGGAGAACGCACTCGCCGCCTACGGCCGGCACCTTGGGACCGCGTTTCAATTGGTCGATGACGCGCTCGATTATTGTTCGGACAGCGCCCAACTCGGCAAAAATCTCGGCGATGACCTCGCCGAAGGGAAACCCACCCTGCCGCTGCTCTACGCGATGTGGCAGGGCAACGCCCGCGAATCCGCGCTGATTCGCGCGGCGATCAAACAAGGCGGGCGCGATCAGATCAGGGAGATCACCGCGGCAATTGAATCGACGGGAGCCATCACATACACTCTCGCGCTCGCTGAACGGGAAGCAGCGGAAGCCCAATCTGCCCTCGCTGTGGTACCCCCCTCGGAATACCGCGATGTCTTGCACGGGCTCGCTAGGTTTGCGGTCGAAAGACGCTTCTGAAAGCCCCGTTCATGCGCGAACGATTCAGTCGGGGTGTAGCTCAGTCTGGTAGAGCACTGCCTTCGGGAGGCAGGGGTCGCAGGTTCGAATCCTGTCACCCCGACCATACTCAATTCCCGCCGTCCGTGACGGAAAATGTGACCGTGGCGAGGAGTGCGCGTTATTTCTAGCGACGACGCCTATCAGGCAAAGATCCTGCAAGGGGTCTCCAGAACTTTTGCCTTGACGATCCCCGTGCTGCCGCCCGCCCTGTACCGGGCGGTCGCGAACGCCTACCTGCTGTGCCGCATCGCTGACACCATCGAGGACGATGCCGCGCTCTCGTTCGCTGAAAAGCGCGATTATTCCCGGGAATTTTTCAGCGCAGTCTGCGCCGACACCGATAGCACCACTTTTGCACGCGAGTTAGCCGCGCGCTTAGCCCCCCACAACTCGGCCGCCGAGCGCGAATTGATCGGCCACACGCCGACGGTCCTGCGAATCACCCATTCGCTGAATTCTTCGCAACAAGCCGCGTTGGCGCGCTGTGTCCGCGTGATGATCGACGGCATGGTGTTCTATCAAGGCCAGGAGACCTTGGATGGCGTGGCCGATCAGCTCGCGATGGATCGCTATTGCTACTACGTCGCCGGCGTCGTCGGCGAAATGTTGACAGAACTGTTCTGCGAATTCTGTCCTGCGTTACAGGCGCGCAAGCCGGAGCTGATGTGCTTGGCAGTCTCTTTTGGCCAAGGTCTGCAGATGACCAATATTCTGAAAGACATCTGGGAAGATCGTACGCGCGGAGCGTGCTGGTTACCGCGCGCCGAATTCACCCGCCAGGGTCTGCGCTTGAGTGAAATACAGGCAGGTCAGGGCGGCGCCGAGTTCAGTGCGGCGATTCGCGCGCTGGTGGCGATCACGCACGGTCATCTGCGCAATGCGCTGACCTATACCCTGATGATTCCGGCCGCAGAGACCGGGATCCGCAAGTTCTGTTTATGGGCGCTGGGGATGGCGGTCCTGACGTTGCGCAAAATTAATTCGCAGCCGCTCTTCAGCAATGCACAGGACGTCAAGATTTCGCGGCGCGCGGTGCAAGCGACGGTGCTCGCAACCAGTCTTGGGGCGCGTCATAACTTCCTGCTCAGGACTCTATTCAACACCGCGTCACTCGGTTTGCCACAGCACCAGATCTTGGCCAAAGGTCCAACCTTTATCGAGGGAATGGAAGCGCAGCATTCGTTATGACGCGTCGTGGCGCTCCTCGCGACGACGGGGAATGATGCGCGAGACTACCGTTACATGAATCCCCAAGCCTTCGGCGTCATCGCCGCGCTCCCTGCCGAAGCCGCCAGCTGCCGCTTGCCGACCGCACAATGGACGGTGCTGTGTAGCGGCCCTGGCCCCGAGGCTGCGCTCCGCAGCGCGCAACAGTTGCTCAAGCGCGGCGTTGCAGGGCTGATTTCATGGGGCACCGCCGGGGCACTTGCGGCAGATTTGAAACCCGGCACGCTGGCGCTTTACGTGCGCTGTGTCGATGCGAGAAGTGGCGAACATTTCACGACGGATGCCGTCCTCAGAACACAGCTTTACCAGCGCCTGCGGTCGCTTGCGCCGGTGTACTGCGATGGCCTGACGAGTCGAAATCCCATTGCCAGTCACGCGGACAAACGTGCCTTGGGTGAAAAATTTTCCTGTTCGGCGGTCGACATGGAATCCGCAGCGATTGCCGCATTAGCGCAAGCTCATCAAATTCCCTTCATCGCGATCCGCGCGATTGTCGATCCCGCGCGCTATAGTCTGCCGCGCAGCGCCTTGTCCGCCCTTGAAGATCCCGCGCACTCAGCCGGCCGCGTCATGCGTGCATTAGCCCGGCGGCCGTGGGAGCTCGGGGCGCTCCTGCCGCTCGCGTGGTGGTATGGTCGTGCGCTCCGCCAACTGCGCGCCGCCTCCAGTCTCATCGCGAGTGCGGATTGGGCGCGAGCCAAAACCAAAGGCGCGTGATGATCACCAACACCCAATCTCGCCGTAAACCCTGGGATGCGCGTCTTGCCGCTGTCTTGGTGCGTCCGTTGCGCGACACTTCAGTCAGCCCCAATGTCCTGACGACTATTCGACTTGCTGTGGGTGGCTATGGGGCCTTTCTGTTCGCCGTCGGCACGACACCGAATTTCGCCGCCGTGATCGTGGTGCTGTCTAATTTTCTGGATCACACGGACGGTGAGCTGGCGCGCATGAGCGGCAAGACCAGCCAATTCGGTCATCGCTACGATCTGCTGTCGGACGCAGTCGTGACGATCGGACTTTTTGTCTGCATCGGTTGGGGCTTGCAACCTTCGCTGGGGCGCGCAGCGCTTGGCATGGGGCTCGCCGCGGGGTTCGCAGTAGCTGGTATCTTTCATTTACGAAATCTGCTCGAGAACGCGCACGGCAAGGGTGCGACGGTGCAACCACGCTTCGCGGGTTTTGAGGCGGAGGACGTCCTCTATCTGTTGCCACTGGTGACCTTGAGTGGCGGCCTCAGTGGGTTTCTCAAAGCCGCGGCAATTGGCGCGCCGTTGGCTTTTTTCATCGTGCTTGGACAATTTATCGCGCTCCGACGTAAACCTGCATGAGGCGTGATCCTTGAAAGTCCTGGTCACTGGGGCCACCGGTTTTGTCGGCAGCGTGGTCGCTCGTCAGCTGTTGGCGCGCGGTGACGAAGTACGGGTACTGGTCCGGCCCGCCAGTGATCGGCGGAATCTCAGCGGTCTCGATGTGGAGTGCATCGAAGGGGACTTGCGTGCCCCAGCCTCCCTGCTACGCGCCTGTCAACACATAGACGGACTGTTCCATGTCGCCGCCGACTACCGACTATGGGCACGGCACTCCCAGGATTTGTACGAGAGCAATGTCGGTGGCACGCGCAACCTCATGGAGGCGGCGTTAGCTGCCAAAATTCCGCGTGTTGTGTACACCAGCAGCGTCGCGACTCTGGGCCTGACCGGCAGTTCGAGACCCGCCGACGAAGACACGCCGTCTACCCTCGCGAACATGATCGGCCACTACAAGCGCTCGAAATTTTTGGCCGAGCAAGTCGTCTCGGCACTGATCAGAACGCGCGGACTGCCGGCCGTTATCGTCAACCCCTCCACCCCGATCGGGCCTTTCGACATTAAACCAACGCCCACCGGGCGGGTCGTTCGCGATGCG
>JANOVQ010000024.1:0-4217 GCA_031417495.1 Pseudomonadota bacterium
CGACCCCGCATTACATGCCTTGGTGATTCACGGCTTGGTCGAGCGGCCACTCAAATTCGACCTCGCGGCGCTCAAACGCTATCCGCGGATTTCGCGAATCCTTACCATCGAATGCGGCGGCAACAGCAACGCCGGCTGGAATCCACTTCCTATTCAAACACCCGTGGGCTATGTCCATGGCTTGGTTTCCTGTTCGGAGTGGACCGGCGTGCCCTTGTCGCTGCTGTTAAACGAAGCAGGAATCAGCTCTGAAGCAACCTGGCTAATCGCTGAAGGCGCAGATGCGTTTGGCATGACCTTGAGCCTGCCGCGCGCGAAGCTCATGCAAGACAGCTTTCTTGCCCTGTATCAAAACGGTGAGCCGCTGCGTCCTGAGCAGGGTTACCCCCTGCGCTTGATCGTGCCGGGTTGGGAGGGCGTCACCCATGTGAAATGGCTGCGATCGTTGCAGGCCGTCACCGCGCCGGTAATGGCCCGTAACGAGACGTCACGTTACACCGAACTACTACCAGATGGTCACGCCCGCATGTTCACGTTCCGGATGGACGCGAAATCCGTGGTGACCGCGCCCTCCGCAGGGATGCGCCTGCCGGCATTGGGCGTTTATGAACTAAGCGGCCTGGCCTGGTCCGGTAGCGGTCGGGTCACTCGCGTGGAGGTCTCGGCGGATGGCGGTCACAGCTGGGCCGATGCCGAGCTCAATGAGCCAGTGCTACCGCAGGCTTTTACGCGTTTCCGCATTCCCTGGAATTGGCGGGGACAGAGCGCAATTTTACAAAGCCGCGTCACCGACGAATCCGGGTACCGCCAACCCACGCGGGCCGCCCTTCTCGCCGAGCGCGGGCGGCATGGATATTTTCATTACAACGCAATCGTCAGCTGGGCGGTGGCCGGTGACGGCACTGTGCGCCATGTTTACCCCGCAACGGCTGAGTCGGCACCCCCTGCGCCGGCGAGTGATCCGCTGGACGCGCCGTGGGAATGAATCAGTGCCAGCGGGGCGCCCTGCTCTGCCTCAGCGGCGCCTTGAGTTTTGCACTCAACGCCCAAAATCTTCCAGACAGGCAGCTGTCGCCCGCGCGCCTCGGCGTTCCGGCGACAGCTGCTGAGCTGCTTACGCGCGAGAATTTGGTGTTCCCGGAGGGCGGTGGCTTACCAGCGGGGAACGGCACCGTCGCCGCGGGTGAATCCCTCTATGTAGCGCGCTGCATTGCCTGCCATGGGGTAAACGGTCGCGGTGGTTCGGGTGGCGAGTTGGCGGGCGGAAATCCCGATCTGACAGCTGCCCAACCAGACAAGACCATCGGCACCTACTGGCCCTATGCCACGACCTTGTTCGATTTCATCCGGCGCGCGATGCCGCTCACCGCCCCGTGGTCTTTAACAGATGCCGAGGTCTACGCGCTCGTCGCGTACTTACTGCAGTTAAACGGCATTGTGCGGGCGGACTTCGTGGCTGATGCGATCTCCATCGCCACACTGAAGATGCCGAATCGGCATGGCTTCACACCGATCGATGCGACCTTGCCGGCGACGCCATGATCTTTAAGACCGCGCGGAGCTTGGTCGGTTGTGCAAATTGTTCAAGGGTCGCGAACAGAGAATGAATCTGCGCATCCTCCAGGTAAGGCGTAAGGAGGGCCGCGGCCTTGGTCCGCAACCGAGTGCTCTGCACCACGAGATCTTGCAGCGGTCGGCTTGCATCAAATTGACTTTCATAGACGGCGCCGCTCTCACATTCAACGCGGACCACCGCTTGCGAGGGCCGCACAGTTGAATCGAGCTGCACCACCACTAGTTCGCGCAATGAGGTCAGCGCGGGTTGCTGAAGGGAAGCGTCGCTGAAGGTCGCCGGATCCGCGGTATCCCTGCCGGCAAGGGCGAAGGTCGCCGTCTGGCGCAGACTGAATTTCGCCTCGAGCCCGCTTTGCGGGTTTGCGATATTGCAGATCTGATCGCAGTACGGATTTACGCGGATCACCACGCGACGAATAACGCCTGGCGCGAGTGAATGCCGCCGTCGTAATTCGTGACAGCATTCAATCGTGGCATGCGTTTCATAACACGCGGCGTGGTACTTGAAGAGATTCGCGTACAGATGAAGGCCGTCGGTCGGAGTCGCTAAGGCGGCGTCGAGGTTGAAATCAGCGCTGTGTGTCGCCGCAAAACCCTGTTTGCATTCCAGGCTATCGAGGCGACTGACAAACCCGCGCGCCGCCAGGTTAGCCGCCTGCGCACCGATTCGCGCCGCATTTCCGGCGTGCAACGGCTTGCAGTCGGAGCCAAACAGCGACTTCAGGCCGGCTGCCTGGGTCGCCGCTATTCCCACCGCGTGTGCCGCCTGCTGAGGCGTGAGTTGCAGCAGATGCGCGCAGGCCATCGCAGCCCCCAAAGCCCCCACGGTCGCGGTCGCATGGAAACCGCGCGCGTAGTGTCCCGGTGCCACCAGCAATCCCACCCGACATTCAAACTCATAACCGGCGACGAACGCCGCGATTAGCGCATCGCCTTCAAGCCCACGCTGCTCAGCAAGCGCGAACAGGGCCGGCAGCACGGGTACGCTGGGATGTCCCGAGAGAGCGTAATTTACGTCGTCGTAATCGAGTGCGTGGGAGGCCGTGCCATTCAGTAGTGCCGCCTGGTAAACCGGCAAGCGCCAATGACTGCCGCAAACCGTGGCCTGTGGCGCGCCGCCCTGCTCTAGCAGATCGGCCAGTAGATGCTGCACTAATGGATCGGGGTGGCCGCCAATCGCCACCGCCAACCAGTCGCCGATACACTGAATCGCCAAGGAGCGTGCGCGTGTCGGGAGCGCTGCATAGCCTATGGCCAGTGCCTGCCGCACGAGGCTTTCGGTTAGGCCGCAAGCTTCGTCCATTTTTACTGGATGGCCATCTCGCTACGCGCCGCGTAACGCCGAGTACAACGGGGATAGTCCGAGTTCATTCACGCCGACGGCGCAAAGAAATTGAACTCGAGCGTGACGCCATCGGGATCCTTCACGAACAGCTGCTGCAATTTCATATCCGGTACTTCGCGATGTCGATATTCAACGCCATGCTGGTCCAGGCGCTGCTTATAGGTTGGAAAATCTTCGCCACGGAATGCCACGTGATCCAACGCACCGGTATCGGGACCGGCCTTGGTCGTGCGCGCGCCCAAGGCATAGTCCGTTGCGGACGCGGATTCTGCGGCGCCGAGATGGACACACGGGGTGTCGCCCAGATAGAGCCAGTAGCCTTTGAAATCGAAGGGCGGACGGTAGCCGACTGCAAAGCCCAGCACCTGCTCGTAGAACTGACGCGAGGCTTCGAGATCTTTGGTATAGACGAAGTAGTGCTCGATGGATTTGAGTCCCATGGCGACCCCCTGATTCATTGAGTCGCTAGGGTGCGAACTTTCCCGCCCTGGCGCAAGGGCGGCGATCCATTAAAGCCCCGCCGCCTAATTGACGACGAACAATTCCGCGAATTCATGAACCGGAGTGGCCTCAAGCCGCATCTGATCAAGACATAGCGCCAGGATTTGTTTGCAGCGCGCCTCGGCAAAGCGAGTTTGCAGATTGGCGTAGAATTTTTTCTCAAGCAACGGGATTCCTTCCGCCCGCCGGCGACGATGGCCCACTGGATATTCGATCTCGACGCGCTCGGTCTTACTGCCGTCCTTGAAGAATACTTGAAGCGCGTTCGCGATCGAACGCTTATCCGCATCGTGGTACTCCTTGGAGTAACGCGCGTCTTCTGAAATCTCCATTTTTTCACGCAGCTGATCGATTCGCGGATCGCCCTTGTGGAAGGCATCGTCATAGTGCTCAGCGACCAGATTGCCGTGCAATAGCGGCACTGCGATCATGTATTGCAGGCAGTGATCGCGATCAGCGAAATTCGCGAGCGGTCCCACCTTGGATATGATGCGAATCGCAGATTCATGGGTGGTTACTTCAATACGCGCGATTTGCTCGATTCGATCTTTGACCTGCGGATGCAGCTTGACCGCAGCTTCCGCCGCCGTCTGCGCATGAAATTCCGCCGGGAAGGAAATCTTGAACAGAATGTTTTCCATCACATAGGACGTAAAGCCCTGCGTGAACTTGAACTCCTTACCTTTGAATAGCACGTCGTAGTAGCCCCAGGTCGGCGCAGTCAAGACCCCAGGCAGTCCCATTTCTCCTTGCATGGTCATCAGCGCCAGGCGCACTGCGCGCGAAGTGGCATCCC